>JANXYD010000073.1 GCA_025350265.1 Hyphomicrobiaceae bacterium
GATTTGGCTCGCGTCCGCCAGCAGACCCTTCTAACCTGCCGGCAGCGGCCTCTGAGAAGACGCATCAGACTAACGCTCGATCAGTCAAAGCTGAACAAGTCCTGGGAGAATTCAATGAGGAACATCCTACCTGCCGCATTGGCAGTCATGCTAGCGTCCGCCGTCGTGCCGGCCGCTGCGCAAGCCCCCTTCGACGGCACCGTCAAGGTCGGTGTGTTGAACGACCAGTCGAGCCTTTACGCCGATGCCACCGGCCAGGGTTCGGTTACCGGCGCGCGGATGGCGCTCGAAGATTACATGAAGGCCAATCCGAATTCGAAGTTGAAAGTGGAAATCATCTTCGCCGACCACCAGAACAAGCCTGACGTCGGTTCGACGATCGCGCGGCAGTGGCTGGAGCGGGACGGTGTCGACATGATCCTCGACGTGCCGAACTCCGGCGTCGCGCTGGCGGTTAACGATGTCGTGAAAAACCTCAACAAGGTCATGGTCAACGGTTCTGCCGGCACGACGCGGTTGACCGGCGATTCGTGCACGCCGAATACGGTGCACTGGACGTTCGATAACTACGCGCTGGCGAACGGCACCGGCTCGGCGATTGTCGCGACGGGCGGCGACACGTGGTTCTTCATCACCGCAGATTACGCCTTCGGCCACGACCTTGAATTGCAGACCAGCAACATCGTCAAGGCCAAGGGCGGCAAGGTGCTCGGCGGCGTGCGCGTGCCGCTCAACAACGCGGACTTCTCGTCTTTCCTGCTGCAGGCGCAGGGTTCGAAGGCCAAGGTGATCGGTCTTGCGAACGCCGGCGGCGATACCATCAACTCGATCAAGCAGGCGTCGGAGTTTGGCATCGTTGCGGCCGGTCAGCGTCTGGCGGGCTTGTTGGTGTTCATCACAGATGTGCATTCGCTTGGGTTGAAGGTGGCGCAGGGCCTGCAGATGACCGATCCTTTCTATTGGGATACCGACGACAACTCGCGCGCCTGGACGAAGCGGTTTGTCGAAAAGATGAACGGCAAGCAATATCCGACGGGCAACCATGCCGGTAACTACAGCGGAATGCTGCATTTCTTGAAAGCCATCGACGCCGCCCAGACGCACGACGGGGCCAAGATCGTTGCCAAGATGAAGGAATTGCCGACCGACGACGTGGTGTTCGGCAAAGGCATGGTGCGCGAGGACGGCCGTCACATGCACCCGATGAACCTGTTTGAGGTCAAGAAGCCCGAGGAAAGCAAGGCACCGTGGGATTATTATAAGCTCGTCAAGCAGATCCCGGCGGATCAGGCTTGGCGTCCGCTCGCCGAAGGCGGCTGCCCGTTGGTCAAGAAATAGAGCGCCGACGCCATCGCGTTGCAAATGTAAAAAGGGCGGGTTCAGGTGAGCCCGCCCTTCATTCTTGGCTGACGCGGGGGTATCAAGCCGAAACTGGAGACTGCAGCTGCTCGCTGGTCCGCGTGGCGGCGATGGGGGTCGCGATGGACAAGTGCCGCACCAGCTAGCCCAACGCCTTCGGATTTGCCGCTCTTTCGCTGGAATTGTCCTATGCCGAGGAGCGCGCCACTGTCATGACACCGCTGATGTGGTCGAAGTTACAGGCAGCCAACGCGCCACATGACGACGGCGGCGCGTCAGCGCTCCTGTCGCCGGCTCTTGTAAGGCCGGCCGCAACGCACCATAACACCGCCACCCGCATCCGGAGTTCGGCCTCCGGATGATGCCGTTTTTTTCGCAATTCGAGGCTATGCATGTCGACTCGCCAGGATAATGCGCCGAGCACACCCATCGGCTCGCGCGACGAGCTCGTCGGCTGGATCGCTGAGGGAGAAAAGCCGTCCGCAGCATGGCGCATCGGCACCGAGCACGAAAAGTTCCTGTTTCATTCAGAGACGCTTGGCCCGGTTCCTTATGATGGCCCGCGCGGGGTGCTGGCACTGATGCAAGGCTTGATGGCCGATTATGGCTGGGAGGCCATTTGCGAGGGCGAAACGATCATCGCCCTGAAGCGGCCAGACGGCGAGGCCGGCGGCACCGTTTCGTTGGAACCGGGCGGCCAATTCGAACTGTCGGGTGATCCGCTGGCGACGCTGCATGAGGTGGCGGCTGAAACCCAAGCGCATCTCGATCAGGTCAAGGCGGTGGGCGCGCGTCTCGGCATCGGCGCGCTGGGCATGGGGTTCGCCCCGGCCATCCGGCGCGAAGACGTGCCGCGCATGCCGAAACGGCGCTACGCGGTGATGCAGCGCTACATGCCCAAGGTTGGTTCGCTCGGGCTCGACATGATGTATCGCACCTGCACCATCCAGGTGAACCTCGACTTCGGCAGCGAAGCCGACATGGTGCGCAAGCTGCGTGTCGGCCTCGCCTTGCAGCCGATTGCCACGGCGCTGTTCGCCGCCTCGCCGTTCACCGAAGGCAAGCCGAATGGGTTGCGATCGATGCGCGGCGAAGTCTGGCGCGATACAGACAAGGCGCGTACAGGCAATCTGCCGTTCGCCTTCGAATCCGGCATGGGCTACGAACGCTATGTCGACTACGCACTCGATGTGCCGATGTATTTCATTTATCGCGACGGCGATTATATCGATGTCGCCGGCGCGTCGTTCCGCGACTTCATGGCGGGATCATTGCCGCAGAAGTTGAACCGTCCCGAATTGGCTGAATTCACCGCCACGATCGATGATTGGGCCGATCATCTGACGACGCTATTCCCCGACGTGCGCATGAAGCGGTTTCTCGAAATGCGCGGCGCGGACGGCGGCGGCTTCAGCCAGATCTGCGCCTTGCCTGCGTTCTGGACGGGCCTGCTTTACGATCAAACCGCGCTCGATGCGGCATCGGATCTGATCAAGGGTTGGACTGCGGCCGAGCGCGACGCGCTGCGCGACGGCGTGCCTGCCGGTGCGCTGGCGACGCCGTTCCGCAAGGGCACCGTGCGCGACATTGCGCGCGACGCGCTGGAGATCGCACGAGGCGGACTGACGAGGCGGGCGCGTCTGTCGCTACTCGGCCAAGACGAGAGCGTCTATCTTCAGCCGTTGCAGCACATCGTCCACACCGGTGTCACCACGGCCGATGACATGCTGGCTCGTTTCGGAGGTCGTTGGGACGGTTCGGTGGCACCCGCTTTCAGCGACTACGCGTTCTGAGCCGGGCCGGAGGTTTCGCCGTCAAATAGCCAACGCGATATCGCGCGATGGTCCCGATCTCATATTTCGAACTTTCAGGGTCGTTCTGCTAAAGCGGAACGACCCTTGTTTTTGCGGCTCGCGTCAGTCCTGGTCAGTGCGCGAGCGGGTCTGGACGCAGCTGGATTTTGTAGACGCGCGGCTGTTCATTCTTTCCCGTTTCATTGTGGAAGACGGTGCGTGTGCCCGACGTGGTCCACAGCCCGCGTCCTTTCCAACCGGTTTTGGGATCGTCGATGCGCCCATCGACATTCTTGCTGAAGAACCCGGCAGGATAGGGCACGCGGAACTGGACCATCTTGCCATCGACCAGAGCCGTTATAGCTTCGCCACCGTTGGTCATCGCCAACGGGACGTTCTCGCCCAAGCCGAACGTGTTGAAGCGATCGACCCAAACGTAATAGGCGTGATTGGCGCTGCCGCTGTTATCGACACCGACGAATTGCGGGCCGGGGAAACGATAGAGTGTCCAGCCTTCGAAGCATTGCTCTCCCGTCACGGCATTGGCACCGGTAAGCGGCGATTTGCACTTGGAGCGATCGAAGCTTGCCAAGTGGCCGCTGGATAGCGCGGTCCAGACGACGCCCTTGGTATCGATGTCGACGCCGCGTGGACCCCACGTGCCGGGCGGTGGCTGAAAGAGTTCGGCCAGCGCCGTGTTAGTGGGGTCGGCACCCGGCATGAAGTGGATGATATAGCCGGGCTGATCGTTGATATTTGAGAAGCCGCTGTCCATCGACTGGCCCCAGATCGTATCGTCGACGGGGCTCGATTGCACGCCATACCAGCCGGCAACAACGCGCTTCTGCTTCGTCAAGTCGACAGGCTTGCCGAGTTCCACGTACTCGCCCCGCTTGCCCCAGCCGGGCACATCGACGATCAGCGGTGCCCAGCCCTGAGAGGCCTTGGCGTCATGCGTTTCAAGGTATTTCTTGGTGTTGAGCCAGCCGACGGCCGGGAAGCCCGCGAAACCCGCGCTGGTCCACAGCGTGTTATCGGCGTCGCGGCCGAAATAGAGATGCTGGGTGGTGAAGCAGGTCGGGATCAGTTCGAACTTCTGTGTCTTCGGATCATAGACCGACAGGTGCCGCACCGATTCCTTGATCGGCACGAGCTTGGCCGACGGATGATCGCCACCCTCCTTGCACCAGTCCGGATTTGCATGCGCGCGGACACGGGCGGCGAACCAGACGCGGTTGGCCTCGTCGATAATCAGGTTGTGGTTGGAGGTATGGCCGTCCCAGATCGGTTTGTCGCCCCAGAAGACGGATGGTGCCATAGGATCGTCGGCGACGCTGGGGGTGCCGGGCAGGTACGGGTGCGCAATGTTCCAGGTCTTGTTATTGACTGGATCCAATACCGGCACGAGGTCGGTCGATTCCTCCGGCGAGCCGTAGATGTTGCCGTTGGCATTGACGCTTGGATTGCGCTTATCGGTCGAAATTGCGTCGTGCATGTAATGCGTCGGTGACGCCCAATCCCAGAGCGTGACGACCATGTTGCGTTCGAGGCCTGTTGGACGCTCAGGCTTTGACGGCGGCAACTCGCCGCTGGCGACCCGGTCGGTCCAATCGGCAAAGAGCGACAGCCCGAGATCGGGGCCGATGCGGGCGATTCCGGATGCCATGCGGGTCATGGCTTGGCCCGATTGGATGCGGCGGAACCACATTTCCGTGGAGTTCTTGAATTCGCCGAGTTCCTTCACGTGCGGCGAGCGGATATTTTCGCTGCCGAGCGCATGGCAAGATTGGCAGGTGTTCTTGACGAGGTCGATCCAATTGCCCTGGTTTTTCATGAACGACGGGATGTGATTGCCTTTGTCGCCGGTGCCAGGAAACTGATCCGTCGCGGGGATTTTCAGCATCGAGTACCAGTACATACCCGGATAATACTTCGCGGCCGCCGCGGCAGTCGGAGCCACGCTTGCCTGAAGCGCCAACTGCTGGCCGGGCTGTGCGTCGACGCGATCTGAATCGGTCAGCCCGTAACCGCGCACCCAAACCTTGTATTTCGCTGCCGGCAAATCAGGAATGACGTAGCGACCCTGATCGTCGGTGACCACGATCTTGGCATATCTGGTCGGCAAGTCAGTGGTTTCAGCGATGACCCAGACGCCGGCCTCGGCCCTGCCCGCCGTGCTGGTCACCACGCCGCCGATGTCGTTTGAACCGATCGACACCGCACTTGCGGATTGGGCTTGTGCCGGCAGGCCACCGATGCCCTGGGCAAACGCTGCGGCAAAGGCCGCAAGTGCCAGTTTGGTACGCGCTCTCATTTGTGGCATGTCGCTGTTTTTCTCCCGGTTGCCGAAAACGTCGTTCGACGTTGTTTTGGGGCAATTACAATCCACGCAAAGTGGATCGCGACCAAGTTCCAACCCGGGCTCGCCCACGCCCTGGCCGGTTCATAATATTGGTGCAACTCCGATCGAATGAGCCATCAAATCACCCACCGATCAAATGACGACATGATCGACTTTTTCAATCACGTTGCGGATGATGCCGATTTCGGCGATCTCGGTCTCCATGATATCGCCGGGCTTCAAGTATTCCGGCGGTTTGCGCGAGTTGCCGACGCCGGACGGAGTACCTGTCGCGATAATATCACCCGGCTCCAGCGTCAGGCCGTTCGTCAGTTCGGCGATGATGCGCGGAATTTTGAAATACATCTGCTTGGTATTGGCTTCCTGCTTGATGACGCCGTTGACACGGGTGATGAGGCGCAGATTGTCATAGTCCAGTTCGGCTGCGGGAATGATCCACGGCCCCATCGGCCCGTGGCCATCCAGGCTCTTGCCCTTGAACCACTGGCCACCGTGTTTCTTGCTTTGCACGTCGCGCGCCGTCGTGTCGTTGAAGACGGCATAGCCGAACACATAGTCCATAGCCTTTGACTCTGGCACGTTGCGCGCGCGCTTGCCGATGACGACTGCGAGTTCACCTTCCCAGTCGATCTTGTCCGACACGTCCTTGTCGAATGGAATGGGATCGAACGGCCCATTGATGCTGTGGGTGCCTTTAGTGAAAAAGACGGGGTGTTCGGGCAGGTCGAGCTTGGCAGCCTTGGCGGTTTCTGACTCGCCGAAATGCTCGACGTAGTTCCAGCCAACCGCGTAAATGTTGCGTTTCGGGTCCGGAATGGGTGCATGCAACTGGACGTCGGCCAACGCATACGTCGGGTCGGCTTCGGCGGCCAGCAATCGGATTTGCTTCATCCCACGATCGCCGGAGGCAATGAGCGCGTTCATGCTGGCGGGATCGAATTGGAGGCGCAGCCCACGGCCTTTGGCTGCGGCGGCAACGTCGATCACTTTTCCGGCCTCTGTGACGAGCCCGATCCGCAGCGTGCCGCGATCCTTGGAGAACGTCACCAATCGGTGTTTGACGCCCGTCACCTTGGGGACGACCACGGTCGCGCCGACCTTATCTGCGCGTGCCGCATTCGAGGATAACACCGACCCCGCTGCTGCCGCAGATGCCGCCACCCGCAAAAACCCCCGCCGAGATTCAGCCACTGTCGTTTCCCCCTGGTTTAAGCGATCCAAATCCAGGTTGGCCGAAACAGCGTCGCTATTGCAAGCCGGAATTGCTAATCGGCCTGCAATCACTATTGCGCGGCAATGCTGGCTGTGCCAGGCCGCCGCGACTTCGCACCCTAACGCCTGAGAATTGCGTTCATCCAAGACGCGGTTTTGGTGACGCCGGCGAAATTAAACATGTGCACGCCGACGATATTGGAGTGCGGGTTGCCGCGCTGATGCGCGGCGATCATCGCCAATTGCTCGCCGGGGTCGGTGTGGGTCAGCAACTTGACCGCGCCCATGCCCTGGTTGGTCATCGCCCGCAACGACGCGCCGACGCCGCAGATGGTGGCGAAGCGCAGCAATGCGACCGGCGTGGTGGGACCGGGAATGCCGACGTAGACGGGAATTTTCGGGTGTCGCCGTTGCAGTCCCGCGCAGAAGTCGAGGATGCGCGCGGGCGCGAACGAAAATTGGGTGATGACACGCACACCGAGACCCTGGGCGAGCGCCATGCCGATCTTGCGGTCGAGCGCTGCCGCAAGGCTCGCTGCATCGACGCGCGGATGGCCTTCCGGATATCCCGCCAAGGCCACTTCGCGGATGCCTGCTTCGGCGACGAGACCTGCGGCAAGCACGCTTTCGGCGTCGGCGAAGGGACCCCTGGAGGTGGCGAGGTCGCCTCCGATCAACAGCATTTTTGTGACGCCTGCCTCGGCAACAGCGGTTGTCAGAAAATCGCGACACTCGCCTGCCGACGCCACTCTTCGGGCTGCCAGATGCGGTACGGGTTCGAGGCCGGCGGCTTTGACGGCGATCAATCCCGACAGCGTATCTGCCAGCCCATGCCGTGGTAGATGATTGACGAACACAGGCGTGCCCGCGGGCAGCAGGTCGGCGATCGCGCGGGCATCCTCTGGGCGGGCGGCGCCCATCTCCAGTGATCCGCTGCGCACCAGATCGCGTTCCACTTCGGCAATTGCTGAAATGGCGTGAGATGCGGGTTTGGCATTGCGCAGATTGATCGGGGCCGGGGGCGCAAGTTCGATGCTCATGATGTTCTCCCAGGGTCGTATTTTTGTCAGTGCCGTTTTTTTGAAATCACGTAACTCTCGTCATTGAACCACAAGCTGCCGTATTTCTGCAGCACGTCCTGCGTTGCATCCAGATAGCGTCGCTGGCCAAGCGCCTCCGACAGCCGCTCGTCGTCAATCTGCGCCACGTAGACGGCCGCATTCCAAGCCGCGAACAGCGTCGACGTGCCGATGCCAGCGCCAGATATTTCGGTCGGCAGGGTATGCATGTCGTAGCGAAAGACGCTGCGCTGATCGGCGTAGGTATTGAAATTGAAGTGCCGCGCATCGCGGTCGAGTTCGCCACGCACGGCTGCCAGAATTTCGTGCCGCGTTGAAACGAAGGGCTGCTCGCCCGGCCAAACCTTCTGCACAATTTCGATGCCCGGATCGCCGCCGCACGAATGAATTCCGATCAACCGGCCCCCCGCTCGCAGCGCCCGCGCTAACGGCGCGATGACCTTCTGCGCCTTGAATGTTGCCGGCACGCGCAACCGATAGGGCTGCGATGCGATCACCAGATCGTAGTCCGCATAGGTTTTGCCCGGCCGTGGAATGCTCTCGTTGAGCAGGAATTTGTAGTCGTCGCGATAGATCACCAGTGCGACCGGCCGCTCGTAGATCGGATTGCCGGTCTTGGCGCTATGGCGGGCCTGCCAGTTCTCTGGCAGGAAGGGCTCGAGTGCCGTGATCTGGTCTGAGAAGTCACTGGACGTGCCGCCGGTCAGCGCCACCTCTTTCCAGACGAATGCGTTGGCGGCAACGACCGATCGTGGCGTCAACCACGGTGCCTCCGAATAATACATGTTGGTCACCACCAGCACGGTCGCTGGATGCTCGAAGAAGCGGTCTGCCATCTTGTCGAGCGACAACCTCACATCTTCGAGGCTGATTTCCTTGCCGACGATATGGAACGGAATGGTCGGAAATTTCTGATGCATCTGGCGCATTACGCGCGTCAACACGGTGCCGTCCCCCATGCCGGCATCGAACACGCGCAAGGCTGGCGGCTCCGGTGCAAGCTGCGCCAGTTCCATGCCGACGCGACGGGCGATTACTTCCTTCTCACTGCACGTATTGACGAACAGCAGGTACTTTTGCCGGTTGTCGAAAAAGCGGAAATTCTTCTCGCGCGGCGCCGGCATCGGGACCGGTGCGCCCGTCATTGGCAGTGCGTCGCTGGCGCGGATGAGGTGCATCAATTCTGTCGGCGACGCGGGTGCGGTGCCGCCGAGCGCGGTCATGAATTTTGTGAGGCGGTCGAGCGTTTCGGGCGTGATGCGTGCGCCATCGCGAAGCCGCGCCACGAACTTGCCGTCGTTGACGGCGCGCCGCCCAAACGTGGTTTCCGCCATCTTCAGCGCGCGACAGAATTCACCGATCGCAGCCAATAAGCCCTGGCCCGCAGCCGGGTTCGCAGAAGATGCTCGGTCAGGGTGCGGGTGCGTCGAATCCATGGTTCCACATCAGGCAACGGTTGCTCTGGTGCAGCGTGCGCTGGTTGGTGTGGGACCGCAACCACAAAGGGTGACAAGCCATAGGTGGGATTAATCCCACGTTTTATTCGACGTCGACGATATCGAAGCGGTCGGGGTCGAGGCCGAGCAACTCCCAGGTGGTCAGCATGTGGAGTGGCAAGGGCGCAGTGACATCGATGCGGCCGCCGGTGATGGGATGCGGCATCATCAGGCGGCGCGCATGCAAGTGCAGCTTCTGTTCGACGGCGGCGGCGAACTCGGTGGTGTCACCTTCGTATTTATTATCGCCGATGATGGGGTGGCCGATCATGTGCATGTGCGCGCGCAACTGGTGTTGGCGTCCGGTCACAGGCTTCAGGCTGACCCATGCCGCTTTCTGCGATACGCGCTCGATGACGCTGTAGTGCGTGGTGGCGTGCATCGCGACCTCCTGCTCGCCGGGCAATGCCTTGCGGACGCGGTCGCCTTCCGGTGTGGCCGCCTTGACGAGCGCTGCTTCGATGCGGCCCTGGCGTGGCGCGGGCACGCCGCGCACCAGCGCCCAGTAGGTCTTAGCCGCGCTGCGGGTCTGGAAGATGCGCCCCAGCTTGGAGGCGGCTTGGCGATGCTTGGCGATCATCAGCACGCCCGTAGTATCGCGGTCGAGGCGGTGGACGAGGCGGGGCCGCTCGCCGAAACGGTCGACCATGGCCGACAGCATGCCGTCGATGTGGCGCGTTGTACCGGAGCCGCCCTGCACCGCGAGGCCGAACGGTTTATTCAGCACCAGCACATGCTCATCCTCATAGATGATCATGCTCTCGATGAGGTCGCGGTCGGCGTTGGTGATCCGCTGCGTGGCGATGTCGCTCGAAGCGGCCTTGAGTGCATGCACCGAGCCTTCCTTCGGCTTCTCGCGTGCAATGCGGGGCACGCGCACTTGATCGCCCACCGCGACCCGGGCGTTGGCCTCGGCCCGCTTGCCATTGAGCCGTACCTGGCCGGAGCGCAGCAGCTTCTGCAGGTAAGTATAGCCAACTTCGGGAAAGTGGATCTTGAACCAGCGGTCGAGCCGCAATTCGCCTTCTTGCGGCAAGATCGTGATGGTTTCGATCCGATCGCTTCTGCTCGGGCCGGTGGTGACGGGCGTATCGGTCATGGCTTGCAACTTTACGAAAACAGCGCCCGCGACAGGGCCACTCCGGCATAGAGCGCGGCAAGCGAAATTGCAACGGACGCAATGATATAGATGAGGGCCGAAGCGCTGCCGTTGCGGTCGAAAAGAGACACGATGTCGAGGCTGAAGGCGGAGAACGTGGTGAAACCGCCGAGAATGCCGGTGGCGAGGAAGGTGCGCATCTCGACCGAGCCACCGAAGCGGCGGGTAATCATGTCGACGAGAAACCCCATCAGGAATGAGCCGACGATGTTCACCGTCAGTGTCCACCAGGGATACGCTAGGCCGAATGCCCTGGCCATGCCGATATTGACTAAATGCCGTGCGCCGGAGCCTAGGGCGCCGCCGGTAATCGCAAGGATGAGTAGCCGCATAAGATCCAGCTCACGTCGTTGGAAGGCTCCAGATACCGACGAGCCCATAGCAGCAAACCGTTAACGCGGGCTTCAGCTCGATGTCAGTGGCGATCGTTCGGATCGAAGCGAGTGAACAAGGCACCTTATGCGAAGGCTCACTCATCAAGACGTGCTGCGTGCGTGATCCTTGGTCGTCTGTGCTGTCGAAGTGCTGCTTGCCGTCCAGCGTCACACAGTACCGCTCTCGATGTCGTGCAAAGCCTTAGCCAGCAACATTTGCATTTGCGACCGCAAGTCTGCGTCGGAAACGAGCACGCCCTTTGCTGCGAAATCGGCCTTCACGGTCTTGAACAAGGTGTCGTTTGCAGGTTTGGCTAGAACAGTCTTGCGCATTGCGCGAATGTAGTCTTCGAGCGCCGTGCCGTGCATCCCGAGTTTGCCAGCGGCCCATTCCGCGAGCGTCTTATTGCGGCGGCTTTCCACCAGGAATTTCAAATCTGCGTCGTGGGCAAATTTGCTTTCGAAAGCTTTTTCGCGCTCGTCGAACGTGGTCATGGGAATCATCCTAATTAATGGTCGTTCAATAACGGTCACCTACAATCAATGGGCGAACAGTTCGCATGATTCAATCGCTGTTGGTCATTGTGTCGGCACAGCGCATATCTGCGTTCCCGACTTCATTTCAATAGCTTGACGAAAACGTGACGGAAAGTGAACGGACGTCAGTCGAGACTCCGACAATCTCGGGGCATGTCAACCGTTAACATTGTGCGCCCCCCCTCCTTCGGCTACTGTCGGCATCGAGTTTGCATCGGTGACGCGTAAAGGGTCGACGCCCTGATACGGTGCCTGCCTCGAATTCGACGCCGAACTGAATCATATCAGAGAACGTAACTTAATCGACACGACACCACCGCCAGCCGCGACGACCGACCAGAACGCTTCGACAAAGACACGCATTGAGCCAGACGTGCATCAAGCCGAGCGATGAGACCCAGGCACGAAGGACGAACGAGATGAACAAACGCCGCCGCATTTACGAAGGCAAGGCCAAAACCCTTTACGAGGGGCCGGAGCCGGGAACGCTGATCCAGCATTTCAAGGATGACGCGACCGCGTTCAACAACAAGAAGCACGCGCTGATCGACGGCAAAGGCGTGTTGAACAACCGCATCTCGGAATATTTGTTCATGCGGCTCGGCGAGATCGGCGTACCCACGCACTTCATCAAACGGCTCAACATGCGCGAACAGTTGATCCGCGAAGTCGAGATCATACCGCTCGAGGTGGTCGTGCGTAACGTCGCCGCCGGCAGCTTGTCGACCAAGCTCGGCTTGGAAGAAGGCACGCAACTGCCGCGCTCGATCGTCGAGTTTTATTATAAAGCCGATAAGCTCAACGATCCGATGGTGTCGGAAGAGCACATCACGGCGTTCGGCTGGGCGACGCCGCAGGAGATCGACGAGGTCATGAGCCTCGCGCTGCGCGTCAACGACTTCATGGTGGGGCTGTTTCTCGGCATCGGGATCCGCCTCGTCGACTTCAAGGTCGAGTTTGGTCGACTGTATGAAAACGATGCGATGCGGATCGTGCTGGCCGACGAGATCAGCCCCGACAGCTGCCGCCTGTGGGACATCACCACCGGCGACAAACTCGACAAGGATCGTTTCCGTCGCGACCTCGGCGGCGTGCTCGAAGCCTACACCGAAGTGGCGCGCCGGCTTGGTGTCTTGACCGAGAACCCGCGTCCCAAAGGGGCAGGGCCGGTGCTGGTCGCGTCGAACGGACAAAAGCCGAATTGACTGCACCTCGTACGTTCCTGATCCGTTGAATGCCAGTTCAGTTGCGTATGGCTTAAACTTCCAGGGCGGGCACGCGTTCGCTGCCTTCCTGTCACACCTGAAATCTCTTGTGCCCAGCCTTTAGGCTGGGCATTAATTTTTCGGCGGCCGCGACCAGCTTGTGCTGTTCGTCGCGTCCGATTTATTCACCACGCCGAGGCAAGCCATGAAAGCCCGCATCAAAATCACCCTCAAGACCGGCGTGCTCGATCCGCAGGGCAAGGCCATTCAGAATGCGCTGGGTGGCCTCGGCATTGCGGGCGTCGAGCAGGTACGGCAGGGCAAGTTCATCGAGGTCGATCTGAGCGAAATCGATGAAGCACGCGCGCGCGTAACCGTCGAGCGCATGTGCAAGGATCTGCTCGCCAACACCGTCATCGAGAATTACAGCTACGAACTGGTGGCGTGAATGTTGCAATTAGAACCGATGATAATGCATGCAAAGTCGCTGGCAGGCGCGGCCCTCATGATGCTGATGGCTGCAACCCCGATTTCGGCCAAGTCCCGCCCCATCGAAAACGCCGAGCTTAAATACAGCGTCGCGGTTCCAACCGAGTGCCGCCTCGAAGAAGGGCCTGGCACACTTGAAGCCATCTGCGCGCCTGATTTCGACGAGGCTAAGAGTGCGGAGTTGCCAGCCGCAACCGCACTGCTGCTGGAAGTCGATGCCGAGCGCGCACCAGCTGATGCCAAGCCCTACGGCGAAGCCGAGTTCAGGCAAGAAGTACCGGAAGCGGTGTGCGGTGAGAGCGGCAATATAAAGGTGAAGCTGACGGGCGTGCAGGGGATCAAGGACGGCGCGACCACCACGTTCACGGCCAGTGTCACCTGCCCGGAGATCAAGTTTCTCGGCCTGGCGGAACGCAGCGCCGAAGTCCGCTATGTGATGACACAAGGTCTTCGCTACCGATTGATGGCGCGGTCGCTGAGCACCGACACGCCGGCCGTCAAGGCTGCCATCGACGGCTTCATGCAGAGCTTTAAAACCAGCGCGGAGAAATGATCGTGCGAGCCTCCGTCATCGTTTTCCCCGGTACCAATCGCGAGCACGATGTCGCCGACGTGCTGTTAGCTGTCACCGGCCAGCCGGCCAGGCTCGTCTGGCATGCCGACAGTAGCGTGCCCCAGTCCGACTTGATCGTGCTGCCGGGCGGCTTCAGTTACGGCGACTATCTTCGCACCGGTGCGATGGCTGCGCATTCGCCCATCATGCGCGACGTGGTGGCGAAGGCGAAGGCGGGCGTGCCCGTTCTAGGTATTTGCAACGGCTTCCAGATCCTTTGCGAAACGGGGTTGCTGCCGGGCGTGCTGCAGCGCAACGCTTCGCTCAAGTTCATCTGCAAGGACGTGTGGCTGAAGGTCGAGACCACGTCGACGCTCTTCACGTCCAGGTATCGCCAAGGCGAGATCGCGCAGATGATTTGCGCGCACGGCGACGGCAATTATTTCGCCGACTCGGCAACGTTGGACCGCCTTGAAGGCGAGGGCCGTGTCGTGTTTCGTTATGCCGACAAGGCCGGTCGGGTAACGCCGGAAGCCAACGCCAACGGCGCGCAACGCAACATCGCCGGGATCAGCGATGCCACCGGCCGCATCCTCGGCCTCATGCCGCATCCAGAAAATGCTTGCGAGGCAGCGCTCGGATCGACCGACGGCCGCCGCCTGTTCGAGAGCATCGCGGACGCGCTGGTGGGGTGATTGGGTTTGCTCAACTGCCGCGTCGCTGGAATAGGGTGTTGAGAACCTGCTGCGGGCAACACTTGGCCGCGCCATGACTTGCTAAAGTGACCTCGATTCGGGCGGCGTTTGTTGACGCGTATCCTCGCCTTGGTTCGCTGTGCGCGGACCGCATTGTGGACGCGGGAGCAACGACGTGAATTCAAGCAGGCTAACACGCGATCGATCCACCTTTTCATGCGCATGCTTTGTCGCGACCGTCGTGGTGGCGGTGCTTGCGGGGGGCGATCCCGCAGTGTCACAGGCCGCCGGTGCTGAGGTGCCGTCCCAGTTGCCCACCGGTGCGATGATCCAGACGGACGGGATGTTGACGCCGCGCGCTGTGCGCCGGCTCAAGCGTACCGTGGCACCGCGTGCGCCACGCGTGCACACAGCCTCGCCCGACGGCGGGCGCTGGCTGTTTGAATACATGAGCGATTTGATCGGTGCAGAACCGACGGTCGCTAGGCGTCCGCGTCGGACCGTGCGCGGTGCCGCACCGTCACGTGCCGCGCACAGCCTCGCAACGCCGGCGACCACCGAAAAACTCACCACCATTTCGGCACCCGAGATACGGCCGCAGCTGGTGCCGCAGCCAACCAGCCCGATCATCACCGGGACGGTGGTGCCGACGCGGCCGGATGGCGGTCAGGCCGAAGCCAGCGAGGCCCTCATCGTCGCCGCCGAGCGCTATCAGGCGCGCGCCGATCTGGTGAAGCTCGAGTTCGCCTCGCGCACCTACGACGAACGCAAACTGTCCGGCCAGCAGGTGTTTGAATTGCGGGGCGATTGGCGCGTGCTCGAACGTGCGCGCGACGCCTTGACGGGGGCAGAACTGGCGACTGCGGTTGCCGCCGGCTTCGAAGCCAACGCCTACATTAACGAGACCACGCGCACCATCGTCGTCGCGGTCGCCGGCTCGCAGGATCTGCGCCGCGATTTCCTCGGTGCCGACGTCTGGCAGGCGCTGATCAGATCACAAGCGCCGCAGCAGTTCTACATGGCTAAAACCTATGTGCGCTCGGTCATCCAGCGCTATCAGATGCAGGGTTTTACGACCGAATGCGTCGGCCACAGCCTGGGAGGCGGCGCGTGTGCGTACGCCGCCGCCGAGCTTGGGATTCGCGCGCTGGTGCTCAATCCAATCTCGGCCGGAAAACTGGCGGCCGGCGCGCGCTATCTGATCACCAACTACGTCGTCGACGGCGATATCGCAAATCTGATCTATGGCGCGCGCGGTAACGAATTCCCGGGCGAGGTGCAGGTCATCAACGACGGCCGCGACGCGATACGATTGCTGGCGCTGGAAAAGTACGGCCAGTTGGCCGGGCCGATCCTGGTGGTGCGCGAACTGCGCGCCAGCATCACCAGCCACAAGGTCGACACCGCTTTGGACCTGATCGCAGCACAAGCCGAAACGGCGCGTCCGCGATGACAGCGGGGGCGGGCTTTAAGCCAGTCCGCCAGCTTTTTCGATGAAGGCTGCGATCTCGGCTATGCCTTTGCCGGCGCGGACGTTGGCGAACACATAGGGTCGGACACCACGCATGCGCTGGGTGTCGCTTTCCATGATGTGGAGATCGGCACCGACGTGCGGCGCGAGATCGGTTTTGTTGATCACCAACAGATCGGACTTGGTGATGCCCGGCCCGCCCTTGCGGGGGATTTTTTCGCCCTGAGCCACGTCGATGACGTAGATGGTGAGGTCGGCCAGCTCTGGCGAAAACGTCGCCGCCAGATTGTCGCCGCCCGATTCGATCAGTATCAGATCCAGATTGGGAAACTTCTGCCGCATCGTCTTGATTGCCGCCAGGTTGATCGAGCAATCCTCGCGTATGGCGGTGTGCGGACAGCCGCCGGTTTCCACGCCCATGATGCGGTCGAGCGGCAGCGCCTGCGCGCGCATGAGAATTTCGGCGTCCTCCTTGGTGTAGATATCGTTGGTAATGGCGCAGATGTCATGCCGGTCGCGAAAGGTCTTGCACAGTGCTTCCACCAGCGAGGTCTTGCCGCTGCCGACCGGTCCGCCGATGCCGACGCGGAGGGGGCCATTGAGCGAGCGGGTGGACATGTGCGTCAGGCCTTTTCAGAGTGTGGAAGCGAAAGTGTAGGCGGTCATCCCGCGACGACGCGGAGCTGTTGCGCGATCACGGCTCGGCAGGTGTTTCGATGACGACGTAGTCGTCCTCGACCCGGACGGGATACGTTTCGGCCTTATAGGGGCCTTCAACCAACGCCGCACCGGCGGATATTTTCACGTCGAGCAACGCCAAACGCATGCGCTTTGGATCGCACCACGAGCGGCCCGTGCGCACATCGAATTCCCATGCGTGCCAGGGACAACGGAGAATTTCTCCGGCGCGCGAATAGACGTACTCGCCCGGCTCGGACGATACGACGTGCCCAGTCAGAATACCATTCGCGAGGCTCGCGCCACGATGCGGACAGGTATCCGACAGCGCGAACAATTCGCCCTTGATATTCAGCACCAGTACCGGCTTGCCGTCGATCACGGTGCGCAGCCGCGTGCCGGCCGGAAGCTCGGCTGCCGGAGCCACGACGTGTCGCGCCATTATGCCAACCTGTAGACGGCTTTGCCGTTGGTGGTGAGGATCTGTCGCTTGTGCACATCGGTGATGCCGGCAGGGAACGCGCGGAATGGATCGTCGAAATCCCAATGCGGGTAGTCGCTGGCGAACAGCAGCTTGTCCCAACCGATCCACTCCATGGTCTGGTTGAGATGAGCGCGCTCGGCGGGTTCTTCCATCGGCTGCGTCGTCAGCCAGATGTGCTCGCGGATGATTTCGGACGGGCGTCTGGTCATGTGGGGGACTTCATCCCGCATGCGCTCAAACAGCCGATCGAGCCGCCACGTCAATGCCGGCAGCCAGCCGAAGCCACCTTCGATCATGACCGCTTTGAGCCTGGGGAAACGCTCGAATACACCTTCCATGACCAGACTGGTGACGACGGTCTGGCACGAGGTGGAGTGGCCGGCACCTTCCTCCATGTAATAGGACGGCCAGCCGGTGCCAGTGTAGGGATGCCCGCCTGCGCCGAAGACATGAAAGCCCAAGGGCAGACCGTAGGCTTGTGCGGCTTCATAGATCGGCCAATAGCGGCGATTGCCGAGCGGATCCATGCTGCGAGTGAGCAGGAAGACCTGGGCGAAACGGCTGTCAGCACCGCAACGCTCGATCTCGCGCACGGAGGCTGTCGCGTCTTCGAACGGCACGACGATGGAGGCTTTGAGGCGCGGCTCGGGCGCGGCCATCACGTCGCGCTGCCAGTCGTTGATGGCAGACGCCAATGCGGCGCTGAGGTCGAGGTTGATCTCGCCCTGGCCCGACAAACCCAGCGGACCCATGATGCCAACTTCGACGCCGTAATGATCGAGGTGCTGCTTTTGCAACAGCGGGAGTGAACTGCCGGGCGTGCCGCCGTCGTCGGGCCAGGTGTCGCGGCGCATGGCGCGGGGGGCCGACTTTGGATACGGCTCGTAGCTGGAGCCGTGCCGCTTGCGCGAGCCGTAGGTCTGCATGTGCGTCAGCCAGCGCTTTTCCAGGAACGGCGCTAGTTCGGCGAGAGTGCTGGGCGCGGTGTGGATGTCGCCGTCGATGATGGCGAGACGGTTGGGTTTGTTGGCGGACGCGGCTCCATCCGGATGCGGGTCCGTCATCAGCGGTGCATCGAGCATCATGAACTGGCTCCCGTCGCAGTCGAAGTTTTGAGCGCCAGGCGGCCGTAGGTCGCGCTGGGGTTGTCGATCAGCATCTTCCGAACTTGGGTCGCTGACAAGCCTTGCGGCAGCATGGCATCACCGTCGAATTGCCAATGCGGGAAGTCGGTGGAGAATAATATCAACTCGTCGCTGCCGAGCTGGTTCATGATGCGCTGCACGGACGCTGCGTCGCCGGGGGAGTCGAACGGTTGCAACGTCAGGCGGACGTTGTCGCGCACGAACTCGACCGGCTCGCGATCGATCCACGGCACCTCGTTGCGGATGCCGCGCCAGAACTTCGTCAGGCGCCACTGATACGCCGGCAACCAGGAAACGCCCGATTCGG
>JANXYD010000391.1 GCA_025350265.1 Hyphomicrobiaceae bacterium
ACCGGAGGCATCGGTCTCGGGCTCGTCATTGCCGCATGGATTGCCGAGGCTCATGGCAGCGAGCTGAGGCTCGCCAATCGCTCAGAAAGGGGTCTGAGAGCGACACTGGCGGTTTCGCGTTGATGTCGAGAAAAGTGCCGCACCAAAGTGTTGTAAATCGACAACAAGCCAACACAACGACTACGGAACAAATGTGGCGCGGCTACTTCCGAATCTGGCCCGCTGCGGCCTCGTTCTTTGTGCGTCCATTGACGGCCGGTGTTGAGGCTGCAGCGGAAGCCGCGAGGCAGGGGAACATTCCAGCCCTTACCTCGAAATCCGGTTTCGTTGCTGCTCGAACCCTATTGGCACCCTGGGCCTTGTGCCTACGTGAGCGACACTCGTTTCTGTCGCCCAACGTACCCAGCGCTTTCCCGGCCGCAGCGCCCTTAGCGCGAAGAGCCGGCAGGTGTGGCGCTTGGCCCGGGCGCAACTGACCTGGCCGAACCCCGTCAGCTCACCATTTGAAAGTTCGGCGTCGAGTGCGAGATTTCGAGTTCCGCCGAGGTCATCTCCGCGCCGATTGCGCCGAACAACGGCGTACTCAAATAGCGCTCTCCGGTATCGGGCAACATGCACAGAATGTTGGCTCCCTTGGCGGCCGACGCGCACACTTGGAGGGCCGCTGCGAACGTCGCCCCTGAGGTGATACCGCAGAAGATGCCTTCCTTCAGCGCCAGCTCCTGGCTGCATTTCATCGCGTCGGCGTTGGCGATGGTCAACACCCGGTCGATGACCGACATGTCGACCGCGTCGCCCAGCAGCTTGGAAATGAAGTCCGGCGTCCAGCCCTGCATCGGATGCGGCTTGAAGGCGGGATGCGCTACCAAAGCTGAGCCGTCCGCATTGCGTTGCTGCGGCAGCCCGCTGGCGAGCAACGCCGCGTCCGCCGGCTCGCACACCACGATCTTGGTCTCCGGGCGCTCCTTGGCCAGGACGCGCGCCACACCCTTCAGCGTGCCCCCGGTGCCGTAGCCGGTTACGAAATAATCCAGCCTGTCGCCTTGGAAATCGTCGATGATCTCGCGGGCCGTCGTGCGCGAATGGATATCCGCGTTGGCCTCGTTTTCGAATTGTCGCGTCAAAAACCAACCATGCGTCTTCGATAGCTCCATCGCCTTGGCCACCATGCCCATGCCGCGTCCGGCGGCCGGCGTCAGCACCACTTTCGCGCCCAGGAATCGCATCAATTTTCGCCGCTCGACGCTGAAGGTTTCCGCCATCGTGATGACCAGCGGATAGCCCTTTTGCGCACACACCATGGCCAAACCGATGCCGGTGTTGCCGCTGGTCGCCTCCACCACGGTCTGTCCCGGCTTCAATTGCCCGGCTTTCTCGGCCGCCTCGATCACACCCAGCGCCAACCGGTCCTTGACCGAACCCAGCGGATTGAACGCCTCCACCTTGACGAACAGGTTCACGTCGGGCGGCGCCAGCTTGTTGATCCGCACCACGGGTGTATTGCCGACGGTTTCGAGAATATTCTGATACCTGCGACCCATGGCGCTCTCCATTTGCTATGATTGATACCGATGTCGGCCGGTGATCTGAAAATGCTGCGGCAGACATTTGGTTCAAAGCGGCCCAATCGGTTGTATCGCAGCACCGCCACGTTGCAAAGAGAGCGCTGCCAAACCGGCGAGCGCCTTACGTCGGCAACCTGTTCCAGCTGAAGTAAAGCGACAACCCCACGCCATAGAGGCCAACGCCGCCAAGAATGGCTGACGTCACTGGAGAAGCCGGAAAGCCCGACACGACGGCCGTGATAGCAGCTGCGGCCCACGCTACCGTCAGCACCAGCGTGAGAACCCGAAACTCGGTCACGCGCATCGGATGCACCCACCGCCAAGGCACAAACGTCAACGCGGCACACGCCACCACCAATACGCTCGCGAGCCACGTCGGAGGCTGCAGCGCGAAAACATAGAAGGCGACGATATTCCAGATCGCCGGAAAGCCCACGAAATGGTGATCCGCCGTTTTCGATGCGGTATCGGAAAAATGAAACAGCGAGGTCACGCAGATCAGCGACGCCAAGCCCATGCCCCATGCGCCGCTCAGATATCCGCCGGTCATGAGCATCAGCGCGGGCACGAAGACATACGTCACATAGTCGACGCACAGGTCCAGCGTTTCCCCCGACACGCGCGGCAGCACCAGTTTGACGTCGTAGCGGCGCGCGAAATATCCATCGATGCCGTCGATGACCAATGCCAGTCCAAGCCACCCGAAGGCCTGCTCATGGGCGCGCGCGAGCATGGATTGCATGGCGAACAGCGCACAAACCACGCCAAGCGCGGTGAGCACGTGCACGGACGCTGCCTTCAACTCAGGCGGCTTGGGCATCCGAAACTGCCGCCATGTAAAAAACTGGAATGGAACCCGGGCATGCCGCAGCATGACTGGCAGCTTGGCGCAAGTCAAAGCCGTCGTTCCGCCGGTCCGCCAAGCTCAAGCGTCATGACGCTGCGTCAATTGGGAAAGCGATACTTCAGGGTGCCACGGATTTGCGCGCCTGCCTCCAGCTTGTCGTCGTGCGGGCCGGTCTGGCCTCCGCTCGCGCCATAGAGCAACTCAAGCCCAAAATCGAGCTTCGGCAGGGCTCCAATCGTTCCAAGGCCGGGCACCTTGATTTCCGGGCCGGTCGCGCGAGCCGGCGCGGGCACGGAAAGTTCGACCGACGACCCCACTTGCCCACCAGCCGTGGTTTCCTGAAAGGCGAGGGCAGCCTGACTGATTATGCCAAGCGCCACTCCCAAAACGATCATTCGCGCCGAATTCATTGTCTGCTGTCCTGAAGTGTCAATGCTCGCACTCGCAACACCGACGCTCACACGTTCTCGAAGAAGATGAGCGCTTGGTCGCATAGTCGCAAGATTGTTTCCACAGCAGTTAAGCCCGAGTGAACATTTCAGCTCGGCAATGTGGTAGTTGCGCCATGTTGCAGCACGGTAACAGACCTCCGACGATCCGCCTCAGTCGTGTCGGCCGGCCCTAGTTGGCGAATCTGAAATGCAGTACGTCGCCGTCACGCACCACGTATTCCTTGCCTTCCAACCGCATTTTGCCAGCATCGCGTGCACCAGCCTCACCTTTCAACGTGACGTAGTCGTCGTAGGCTATCGTTTCAGAGCGGATGAAGCCTTTTTCGAAGTCCGTATGGATAACACCAGCGGCCTGCGGGGCCTTGGTGCCTTGAGTGATCGTCCATGCCCGCGCCTCTTTCGGCCCGACCGTGAAGTACGTGATGAGATCGAGCAGGCCGTAGCCGGCTCTGATCAGCTGATTGAGCCCGGCCTCTTTCAACCCGAGATCGACGAGGAACGCATCCCGGTCTTCGGGCGCCAATCCGGCGAACTCGCTCTCGATCTTGGCTGAAATGATGACGCAAGCCGCACCTTCGGCTTTGGCGCGTCCGGCGACGATCTCTGAGAATGCATTGCCCGTGGCGGCTGACGCCTCGTCGACGTTGCACACATAGACAACCGGCTTGGCCGTCAGCAGCTGCAACCCCTTGAACAACGGCTTTTCCTCGTCGGTCAGCTGCGTCATGCGCGCGGGCTTGCCGTCACGCAGCAGCGGCAATACCTTTTCCACCACCGCGTGCAGGGCCTTGCTCTCCTTGTCGCCCTGCTTGGCCTTCTTTTCCAAGGCGTTGACGCGTTTTTCGAGGCTTTCGAGATCGGACAGCATCAACTCCGTTTCGACAATGTCGGCGTCGGACGCTGGATCGATCCGGTTCTCGACGTGGGTCACGTCGCCATCCTCGAAGCACCGCAGCACGTAGGCCACCGCATCGACCTCGCGGATGTGCGACAGAAACTGATTGCCCAGCCCCTCGCCCTTCGACGCGCCACGCACCAGGCCGGCGATATCGACGAACGTCAGCCGCGTCGGAATGATTTTTCCCGACTTTGCAATGACCGCCAGGTTGTCCAGGCGCGGATCCGGCACGCCCACTTCGCCCACATTCGGCTCGATCGTGCAGAACGGATAGTTGGCCGCTTCCGCCTGCGCGGTTTGCGTCAGCGCGTTGAAGAGTGTCGATTTGCCGACGTTAGGCAAGCCGACGATGCCGCATTTGAAGCCCATGAAGTCTCGCCATGTTGAGGGTTTAGCGCGTGGGTACACGAGGCCACGATTTCGAGCAAGGCGACCGCTTAGCGTGACCAGGGCAACGCCCTACATCACCGATCGAACGCTTCAACGCGGCTGCATTTCCGTCGCGCTTTATTCGGCTCTCGAACTGCGGTGGACGCGTTCAGTCCTTTTTCCGCGCATCCATCCATTTGCGCAAATTCTCGGCGATGGCGTTCTGTTGCTTGTTGCCGCGTTCACCTGCTGGATGTTTCGGCGCGGGCTTCGGTGCAGCCGGCGTCGGTGCGGCAGCGGCCTTGGCGTCTGTCTGCGGCGTCAGTGCCAGCGCCACGTCTGACTGGAACCGTTCGTATTTGCTCTCGGCCAATCGTGGCGCGGCCTTGGCGATGGCATCCAGCATCTCGTCGAGCCACGGCTGATCCGCTTTCGCGAAATTACCGAGCACCCAGTTGAGCACAGCCTCTTTTGAACCGGGATGCCCGATGCCCAGCCGCACCCGCACATAGTCGTTGCCGAGATGCGCGGTGATCGACCTCAAGCCATTGTGCCCCGCGTTGCCGCCGCCCGTCTTTACGCGCAGCTTGGCCGGGGTCAGGTCCAGTTCGTCGTGCAGCACGACGATGTCGCCAAGTTCGATCTTATGAAAATGCGCGGCCTCCTGCACGGAACGGCCACTGTCGTTCATGTAGGTCTGTGGCTTGAGCAGCAGCACGCGCTCGGCACCCACATCACCCTCGGTGATAAGAGCCGAAAACTTTTTGCGCCAGGGCGGCAGGCGAAACTGATCGGCGATCCGCTCGACCGCCATGAACCCTATATTGTGCCGATGATGCGCATAGTCCGCACCCGGATTACCGAGCCCGACGATAAGTTTCATAGCGAATGAGCGAATTGCGAATGGCGAGTAGCGAATTGGGAAAAGTCGATCGAAGAGACTCCGATCTTCCCAACTCGCAATTCGCTACTCACAATTCGCTTCTCCCGTTTACTTCTTGGCAGCCGGCTTTGCGGCAGGCTTGGCTGCGGCAGGCGCGGCCTTGGCATCCTTGCTGCCACCGGCAGCGGCCTTGGCGTCACCGGCGGCGGCACCCGCAGCCGCAGTCGCTGCGGCGGCTTCACCTGCCGTCGGTTTGACTTCTTCGTCCTGCGCCTTGGCACCGGCAACGGTCGCCACCGTGAAATCACGATCGCCGATCACCAGTTTCACGTCGGCCGGCAATGTGGTTGCCGAAATATGCACCGAGCGCCCGATTTCAATGCCGGTCATGTCGAATTCGAATGCTGCCGGGATGGCATCGGCCGAGCAGATGACTTCCACTTCGTGCCGCACGATGTTCAACACGCCGCCGCGCTTCAAGCCGGGCGACGCCGCTTCGTTGATGAACTTGCACGGTACGTTGACGCGGATCTTGCCGCCGGGTCCGACGCGCTGGAAATCGACATGCAGGGCGAAATCCTTGACCGGGTCGAGTTGTACGTCACGCGGGATCACGCGCGTCTTGGTGCCGTCGACATCGATGTTGAACAAGGTCGACAGGAACTTGCCCTTGCCGATGACTTTCGCCAGTTCATTGCTGTCGAGGGCGATGATAACGGCGTCTTTTTTGTCGCCGTAGATGACGCCGGGTACTTTTCCTTCACGACGGACTTGGCGAGCGGCCCCCTTGCCGGCTCGCGGACGCGCCGAGGCTTTAATCTCTGCTAATGCCATGGCTTTGATTCTCCAATAGAAACAAGGCCGGCGCGATGCCATTTCCAGCATCACGGCCCGGCCAACACTGCCCCGCGCGGCCTCCAAGGGTGCACGCTACGCGAAGTTCTCATGTCTGAGATAGCGGGCTTATAGCGGCCAGCGGGGGGTGGCGCAAGGGAATGAAATTGCGCGTTGACCGAACGTGGAACCCAAATCGCGCCACTTGTGACCCAACACATCTGAATCCAACGGCTGGCAGCCCGAATTCGCCGTAATCAAGGTTAACGCCGCCACCCGCACAAAAAATCCCACAGCGACGCTGGTGAACGGAGCGCGGACGGCGCCGTCGACGGAATTTCACCGCCGGGGGTTCCGGACTTGCACCGGGTTGGCGTCGGGGTTTGCACCCGCTTAAGTCGTCGCCGCTTGCGGGCGCTTCAGCCGGTCATCGTGTCGTCGACCGATGCCATTTTTCAGACGGTTTCCGTCTGTGCTCCGCTCGCCAGCATCGCTGCCGGTAGGCGTTTCATCACTCGCTGCGGACGACGACGGCGGATCCTCCGTCCTGGCGCTGCAAGTTACCGACGACCGTACAGCAAATCTGCAGAAACTTCACGCTTAGATTGCAAACCTAGTAAATCGCGCGTCCCGCCCTTTCGTCACGCCGTCGCGTCCAAGCCTGACTGTCCGCTTGTCCTTCGCCCACGCTAAGAAATAGCACTGTGCCGGCACCGACGCGACGGGCCAGGAAGAGACAAAAAACGGCGTAGCGATTTCGGACCGAGGACGTCAGCTTTAACCCGCTGCGGACATGGGTGCGAGGCGCTAGCTTGATGAGGC
>JANXYD010000121.1 GCA_025350265.1 Hyphomicrobiaceae bacterium
CCGGGACGTGGCGGTCCAGGTCGTGGTGGTCCCGGTGGCAGCCGTGAAGGTGGCACGGGCGGTACTGGTGGTGGCACCGGCGGCGGCTTTGGCGGCGGCGGTGGCGGCTTCGGCGGTGGCGGTGGCTTTGGCGGCGCGCGCTGATCTCAAATTGACTTGATTATGTGCAGAACGCCTCGCGCCCTTGGTGCGGGGCGTTTGGCGTTTGCTGTTGCAGCAGGGCAAAGTGCGATCGAGACGGCGGCCGGTGGGTTGCACTCACAAAAGGCTTGACCCCTACGGCTGTCGAGGCCTGAGCCCGTCGATGAAGCTGCGCACGGCGGCCAGCGCGCCATTGCCGTCGATATAGAGATTGCTGTGGCCGCCGTTGGGGAACACGACCAACGTCTTGGGTTCGCGCGCGAGGCGCGCGAGGTCGCGCCCCATGTCCACGGGCACAACCGTATCCTTGGAGCCGTGGATGATCAGCAGAGGGATATTGATTTTGTCGATGATGCGCGAGGTCTCGTAGCGGTCGCGCATGAGCAGGCGAACGGGCAAGAACCAGAACGCGCGCTGGGCAACGTCGGGGATCGAGGTGTACGGCGCATCCAGGATGAGGCCCGCTGCGGGCCGCTGCAGCGCTAAGCGGGTGGCGACGCCGGTGCCGAGGCTTTCGCCGTAGAGCACAATGTCAGTTGCGGCGACGCCCTTGGTAACCAGGGTATCGTAGGCGCGCACGGCGTCGGCGATATTGTCAGTTTCGGTGGGCGAGCCACCAGAGCCGCCGTAGCCGCGATAAGTCATCATGAACACGCCCCAGCCTTCGCCCATGAAGCGCTCTATGCGCGGCGTGCGCACGGCGAGCGATCCGCCGTTGCCGTGGAAATAGAGCAACGTCGGTTTGCCGGGCTTCGCGGCGCCATACCAGGCCAGCACGCGCACGCCATCGGGGCCGCGGATTTCCTGTTCCGTCACGTTTCGCAGGCCAGCCGCGGCGGGCGAAACGTAAGTGCGGTCGACTGGATAGAGCAATCGCCGTTGCATGGCAAAACCGGCAGCCACTACGAGGCCGTAGGCGACCACAATCGTGGCGAGGATTTTGATCAGCATCGGCACCTCGATTGGGTTGCGTCAGGTATAGCAGCGACAAACGGGGTGCAACATGACTTTTCCAGCTTGACCGCAGGGCGTGTTGTCACGAAGGCGAAGGTCTGACATCACGCGTTCAGATGCAAACGTGAACGCATGCAATTGCTTTTCGGCCGAACACCGCCAAGATGGGCGCGGCCCACACGCATTCGGGAATGGTCGTATGGCAGGCAGTTTGCGCGATATCCGATTGTTCGTTGCGGCCTACGAGGAGCGCTCGTTCACGGCCGCCGCGCAACGCGAGCACGCGACGCAGTCCGGCGTGTCGCAGCATATCCGCAAGCTGGAGCAGAGCCTCGGCGTCAACCTGTTCAGCCGCGACAAGGGGCAGGTGGTGCCGACGCCAGCCGGCGACAGTTACTATCAGCGCTGCATCGACGTGCTGCGTGCACATGCCACCGCCACAAGCACTGTCAAGACATTCGCGAGCGGCGTCGACGGGGCCATCGTCATCGGCCTGATGCCGACCATGACGCGATGCCTGTTGGCACCCGTGCTGGCGGAATACACGCGGGCGCATCCCAACACGGTCGTGCGCATCGTCGAGGGGTACAGTGCGCCATTGACGCAGCAGGTGCGCGCGGGCGAACTCGATTTCGCGGTGGTGCCGGCATTTCCAGGATTGCCGGGTCTCAAGAGCCGGCTGTTTCTGCGTACGCCGGAGGTGCTGGTATCGGGTGCGGATGCGGCCGAAAAACATATGGCACCGGTGGATTTGCGCGGGTTGGGATCGTTGAAGTTGGTGTTACCCAGCAAGGTCAACACGCGCCGGCAATCGATCGAGACGTATTGCGGCTCCAACGGCGTCGAGATCGCCCGCCTGATCGAGATGGACGCGATGCTCGGCACACTTGATTTTGTGGCGCGCTCGGAGTGGCGGACGATCCTGCCGGGCATCAT
>JANXYD010000192.1 GCA_025350265.1 Hyphomicrobiaceae bacterium
GAGGAATACCGCAAGCAGAACGAGGAATTGCAGAAGTCGCAGGGTGGCGGCATCAAGGCCCCGCCAACAGCTCCGGGTGCCAAGCCCGCCGCTCCTGCTCCCGCAGCCGCCGCACCCGCGAAAAAGTAATCTCGTCAGCAGCAGACGCAGTGCTATTTGGAAGGCCGGACCGAAAGGTTCGGCCTTTTGCTTGTCCTCAATCGGCCTGTTTACCTTTTGTCAGCTCTAACGGCTTAGCGTTTCGACAATGCGGCCTGCGCGCCATCTGATGCCTTAGTATTTCCTTCGAACCGCCACGAGACCATAAGCATATCAAGACGATGCGGCGAACGCGCCCCCAATGCCGCGCGCCTGTCTTGGAACCATGCCGATGACCCGACCCGCAACGCCGATGACCCGCCGCGAGCTGATCAAGACCTTTGGTCTGTCGGCGCTATTGCTGCAGCCGGTGCTGCGGTCGATGGCGTATGCCGCCGAAACTCCGTTCGCCAAGGCCCCGCGCTACATCATGTTCTTCAAGGGGGGCTCGTTTTATCCGTCACGCACCAACCCCGCCACGCTGGCCGATCTCTCAGGCACGCCCATTGCGCCGCTACAGCCGCACGTTAACGATCTCATCCTCTTCAAAAACATGAATATCCACGGCGGCGCGCCGAAGAGCGAAGGCTATAAAGAGGAACACGCCGCCGGCGTCATCGGCTGCACCACCGGCAACAGCTACAAGTACACGCAGAATGATTCCTATTTCGCCTACACCGATAACGAATCGATCGATGTGCGCATCGCCAACCACTACAAGACCCGGCCCGATCTCGCCGACGTGCCGCTCGCCAGCTTGCACATCGGCGGCGGAGCCCATTCCGATGCCGATCAGGTCGGCGTCGGCAACCGGTTCGTGTCGTTTCGCAACCGCGTCAAGGGCGATACGCGCTACGGCAACGCCATCGAGCCGATGCAGGACGCGGGCCAGGTCTTTGACATGCTGATGCGCACGGCCATCAACGCCTGCACGGCGCAATCCAACCAACCCGGCACGCAGGCAGCCAACCTGTCGTCCGTGCAGGCGCGGCGCGACAGCGTGCTCAAGTTCATCGTCGACGACATCAGGGACGCCAAACTTCGCTTCGGCATGGACACCGAGCACGCCCACAAGCTCGACGGAATGCTGGAAAACTGGAGCGAGACAGAGAAGGCGGCGCGGGCCGCGAGCGCGGCAGCGTCCAAACCTGCTGCAGTCAAGGCCGCCGCGTGCCCGAGCCTGGCCAGGCCCACCGGCAACGGCGCGAACAAATACAATCTCGACCAGCTCTCGCTCGTGCACGACCAGATGATCAGCCTGATCAAATTCGCCTTCCAAACGGATTTGACGCGCGTGGTCGCGTTCACGTTGTCGGGCGGGTCGAGCGGCCAGTCATGGCCGAGCCGTGGCGTCCATAGCGCCCATCATCAACTCGAGCATAGTGGCAACATCGAACAGCTCGTCACACTCGACACGTATTACAGCGAAAAATTCGCGGGCCTTCTGGCCGCACTGAAATCGATCGACGACGGCCAGGGCAAGAGCGCGCTCTACAACAGTTCAATTTTCCTCGGCATGGAGTGCTGGTCGAACAGTTCCAGCGGGCATTACCTCACCAACATTCCTTTCATTTTGGCGGGGCAGGCCGGCGGCCGTTTTGAGACCGGCCGCATCGTCAACGCCAAGGGGCGCAACAACAACGACATCCACGTCTCCTGCCTGAATGCCGCCGGCATCGACACCAAGGCGTTCGGCCTGCCGAGCCTGTGCCAGGGCGCGATCGTTTGACGGGGGTGGTGGAGGACTGGATGCAACGCAAGACCAGGTTTTCTCTCAAACGCTCCGCACGCGGTCTCGCCGTCTTCGTCGGTTCAATGTTCGCAGCGATGGCACAGGCCCATGCTGAAGGCGCGTCCGCATCGCCCAACGCGGCCGTGCCCGCGCCGCATCCCGTTGCCGAGATGCAGGCCGAAAAATACTTTCCGGGAAAAAATTCCGATGCGCCGCCGCAACGCATCTTCCGCCTGACGCGCGAGCAGATCGACGCCACTGTGCGCGCCGTATTGCCGCAATATTGGACGCAACCGATCAAGACCGTGATGGCGCGCGATCCACTGCAGACCAACTACGAGTATGCCGATCTGCTGTCGGTCAATTCGGCCAACTTCGGCGCGCTGACGTCCTGGATCGGCGCCATCGCCGCGCGCGTGCGAAAAAATCCGGCTGGGGTGATCACCTGCGCGGGCGGCAACAGCAGGCCGGCCGAATGTCTGGAACAGCAAGCCCGCTCCTTCGCTTTCAGGGCGTTCCGTGGCGACGTGAGCGACGAACGGCTTGGCGCGATCACGGCGTTCTATGCGAGCCGCGTCAAAGACGCGGGTTTCGAACAGGCCACCGGCGATCTCGTCGAAGTCGTGCTCAATTCGCCGCATTTCCTGTATCGCAACGACCTCGACAGCGAGCGTACACGATCCAAGGCGCGGCTGCTGCAGTCGCTGACCTACACTTTCACCGACGCTCCGCCCTCAGCCCTCAATTTTAAGCCCGAGCAGGCGGCTGCCTATTTTCGCTCCCGCCAGGATGCGGCCGTGACGCTGGATGCGGTGCTGACCGCACCGGCTGCCAGGGACAAACTCAAGCGCTTCTTCATCGCCTGGCTGGAGATCAAGGATCCAGCCGACTTCACGATTTCGCCCAACTATTATTCGGATTTCAATCCAGCGCTCGCCGGTGCGATGGTCGATGAGGCCGATCGCTTCCTGACCGAGCAGTTGAGCACTAGCGCGCCGAAGCTGCGCGACATCACACAAACCCAGATTCTGCCGCAGTCAAAAAACCTCGGCGCGATTTACGGTACGCCGGCCAGCGATCCGATCGCAGCCAAGCTTGCTGAAACCGAGCCATCGCAACGGATGGGCATATTCTCGTTGCCGGCGATCCTGGCCTCGCACTCCGGGCCCACCAATACCCGGCCGATCAAGCGGGGCGTGTTCTGGGCCAAGAAGGTCATGTGCATGGATATGAAAGTCCCGCCCAAGGACCTGCACATCGATGTCTACGATTTGCCCGGCGCCACCGAACGGCAGAAGATCGAGCAATCGACAAGCCGCGCCGCCTGCATCGGCTGTCACAAAGTCATCAACCCGCTGGGGTTTTTCCAGGAAAACTACGACGCTATCGGCAAATGGCGCACGACGGACAACGGCCGCCCCATCGACGCCAGCGCGCTGATTGACTTCCTCGGCGA
>JANXYD010000207.1 GCA_025350265.1 Hyphomicrobiaceae bacterium
GCGCAGGCGGCCATGCCGAACGAGGGGGCGGAGCGTTCCGTCAGAATTGGTGCGTGTTGCTCACATCGTGCTGTTGAACAGCCCGCCATCCATCACGACGTTCTGCCCGGTGATGTAGCCGGCATGGGCTGAGCACAGGAACGCGGCCATCGCACCGAATTCATGCGCGGTGCCGAAGCGGCCGGCGGGAATGCCTTTCTTGCGCTCCTCGTGCACGCTCTCGAACGACACGCCCTTGGCGGCGGCCACCCTGCTGGTCACGCCGCGCAACCGATCGGTATCGAATGGGCCTGGCAGCAGCCCGTTGATCGTCACGTTCCGCTGAGCCGACCGCCGCGACAACGACGCAACCGCCCCGGTCAAGCCCGCGCGCGCGCCGTTCGATAATTCCAACGTGCCGATCGGCGATTTGACCGACGCACTGGTGATGTTGACGATACGCCCGAAGCCGCGCTCCATCATGCCGTAGATGGTGGCGTGGATCAGCGCGATCGGCGAGATCATGTTGCCTTCCACCGCTTTGCGCCAATCGTCGAGCGAGAAGTCCTTGAAGTCTCCGGGCGGCGGCCCGCCGGCATTGTTGATCAGGATATCCGGGTTCGGGCAGGCGGCCAGCAACGCCTTGCGGCCCGCCTCCGTCGTCACATCGCAGACCACAGCCGTGATTTTCGTGCCCGTCGCCTTGCGGATTTCGGCGGCGGTCGCCTCAAGCACATCGGCCGTCCGGGCGCAGATCGTCAATTCGACGCCCTCGGCCGCCAGCGCCTCCGCACAACCGCGCCCGAGCCCCTTGGACGCCGCGCAAACGATGGCCTTGCGGCCCTTGATACCCAAATCCATGACGACGCCTTCCAAATGATATTGATTTGTTGCGGGCAAGGTGCTGCCGAAGTGACCAAGCGTCAAGACGCCTCGGCCGCCTGCAGCGTGTTCTGCAACAGGCAGGCGATCGTCATCGGCCCGACGCCGCCCGGCACCGGCGTGATCGCGCGGGCAACCGCAAGCGCTTCGTCAAAGGCCACATCGCCCACCAACCGCGACTTGCCGTCCGCGATGGGTACGCGATTGATGCCCACGTCAATGACGATGGCTCCCGGCTTGATCCAGGTGCCGCGCACCATCTGCGGTCGCCCGACCGCCGCGATCAACAGATCCGCACGCCGCACGACATTTGCCAGATCGCGCGTCCGCGAATGCGCGATCGTCACCGTGCAATCCTCGCGCAGCAACAGTTGCGCCACTGGTTTGCCGACGATCGTCGAACGCCCCAGCACAACGGCCTCCAGGCCGCCGAGCTTTGGCATCACCGTCTTGGCCAACAGCACACATCCTGTCGGCGTACACGGCTGCAGGCACCGCTCGCCATTAGCCAACCGGCCGACGTTGATGGGGTGAAATCCATCCACGTCCTTGTCCGGATTGATGGCGCGCAAAACGGCTGCCGCGTCGATTTCAGCCGGCAGCGGCAATTGCACGAGAATGCCATGCACCCTGGGATCGCGGTTCAGCATGCCGATCAGCGCCAGCACGTCTGCTTGCGGGGTGCTCGCGGCCAGCTTGTGTTCGAACGACGCCATGCCGGCTTCGATCGTCTGCAGGCCCTTGTTGCGCACATACACCTGACTTGCCGCGTCCTCGCCGACCAGCACGACCGCCAGCCCCGGCGTCACGCCGCGTTCGGCCTTGAGCGTCTGCACCCGTTTGGCCACATCCGTCCGCAGTCTCTGCGCGATTGCCTTGCCGTCGATGATTTCAGCCGTCATTTGCGTTTCCTGCTTGGCTGTGCGGCCGTCAGCGCCAACGCCGCCTCGGCTTTCCGCGCCAGCACTACCCCATCGCCCGTCACCGACACCGTCTTGAACCGCGACTTGCCGCCCGCCGTCACGTCCGCCGAACGCCGCGGCACGCCCAGCCACTCAGCCATGACCAGTTCCAGCGCGGCATTCGCCTTGCCATCCTCGGGCACGGCCCGCACGCGCACCTTCAGCACCGGCTCATCGCCGTCCGCATCGACACCGTCGACACGATCGTGCGCCGCTTTCGGCGTCAACCGCACGCGGACTTGCAGACCGTCCGCACACACGCGCCACGGAAAGCCTGATATTATCGGCACAATTCGCCGATGGCCGCGATGCACTTGGCGTTGTCCAGGATCACGCTGTTGATGAAAATGCAGATGAACCACAGCGCCAGCGGTGCCAGATCGAGCGGACGCGTATTCGGCATCCACGGGCGGATGCGGCGTAGAAAAGGTTCGGTGACCGCCTCGATGGCCTGCACCACCGGCCGGATGCGCTGATCGTACCGGCTGAGCCGTCCGGACGCGAAAATCCAACTCAGGATCACGGCCACGATCAACACCAGCTGATACAGATTGACGATGGATTTCAGGAAATCGATCAAGAGCACCATGGCGGCATCGGCCTTCTTATGTCGTTTAAAGCAGCGCTATTTTAAGCGTCTATAAGCCGCGCGCGCCCTGATTGCCTAGCGTCTCACCGTCGCGGCACGCCCGGCGCACGCGCCAGTCGCGCCTGCGCCGTCAGCCGCACCTGCGCATTGGGTGCGCCAAAGCCCACATACCCGCGCCGTTCGACAATCTCGAAGAAGAACCGCTCGTCGAACGTCTGCGTATAAAGCTGGAAATATTCCGCCTGCCCGTCGCGGTCGTAGAGCACGTTGTGCGCCTGCAACTTCTTGAGCAGCGCCGGATCGAGATCGATCTTGGCATCGAGGTCGTCGTAATAGTTTTCCGGGATCGGCAGCAGGGCGACGCCGTTGGCAGCCAATGTCGCAGCCGTCTTGAAGATGTCGTCGGTCTGAAACGCGATGTGTTGCACGCCCGATCCGAACGCCTCCGACAAGAAACGCGACGACTGCGTGCGGCTCGACTGCGACGCATTGAGCACGATCCGGATCGCCCCGTCCGCCGACTGCACCACCTGGCTTTTCACCAGCCCGCCGGGATCGAGCACATCCTGCTCGGCGGTTTTGCCGACGTCCAGCAGTGACGTATAGAACAGCAGCCACGTCAACACTTCCTCATAGTGCATCGACTGCGAGATGTGATCGACGACCGTCAGCCCGGCACCCGGCACCGGCTTGGCGTCGGCCGGAGGGTTGAACTCGATGTCCCACACCTTGCCGAGTTTATCAGCGGCATCGACGAAATAGACCAGGCTGCCGCCGAGCCCGCGCACCGCCGGAATGTCCAGTTCCCCCGGCCGCACCGCTTGCCTGAACGGACGATCGAGTAACCCTTCGGCCCGCGCCAGTGTGGCCTTGGCGTCCGCCACGCGGAGGCCGATGGCACACACGCCGGTGCCGTGCGTGATGTTGAAGGCGTGCGCGAAGCCTGCGGTGTCTGCATTCAGCACGATGTTGATGCCGCCTTGCGTCCACCGGCTGACCGCCTTCGACACGTGCTGCCCGGCTTTCAGAAACCCCAATCCCGACAGCGCTTTCTCGAATGCGGCGATGCCAGCGCTCTCGATGGCGAATTCGATGAACTCGGTGCCCAGGCACGGCGAGCGCGGCGGTAGCGGCGATTGGTCCGGCGCGGCGTGGCCAGTGCGCTGGCGCAGCCGGTCCATCATGTAAATCAGCGAGCGATGGCCATCGACCGCGAGACTGCGCGCCGACCCTGCCCGGAATTGATCGTTGAAGATCTCCAGCGACAGCAGCCCGTCATAGCCGGTCGCGTCCAGCGCTGCCATGAAATCAATGATCGGCAAATCGCCTTGCCCCGGAAAATTGCGGAAATGCCGGCTCCATTGCAGCACGTCCATGTCCATCGCCGGCGCATCCGCCACCTGCACCAGCGCGATCCGGTCGCGCGGGATCGATCGCATGGCGGACAGGTCGGTCTTGCGCGCGAGCGTGTGGAATGTATCCAGGACCAAGCCCACCGCCGGATGGTCTGCGCGCCGTACGGCTTCCCAGGCATCGCGGTAATCGTTGATGTGACGGCCCCACGCCAGCGCCTCGAAGCCGATGCGCATGCCGCGCGCCTTGGCTTTATCACCGAGTTCGTGCAGGTCGGCGGCGGCCCGGTCGATGCCGCCGAGGCAATCTTCTGTCACGTTCGAACACACCAGCAGCAGATCGCAGCCGAGTTCTGCCATTACGTCGAACTTGCGCTCGGCGCGGGCGAACGCGCGTGCCCGGCGCTCCGGCGGCAATCCCTCGAAATCGCGGAACGGTTGAAATGTAATGATCTCGAGCCCGAGATCGGCCGTCATTTTCCGCACATCGGCTGGCGTGCCGTCGAACGACAGCAGATCGTTTTCGAAAATCTCCACGCCTTTGAAACCGGCATCAGCGATGGCCTCCAGTTTTTCGGCAAGGCCCCCGCTCAGGCAAACCGTGGCAATGGACATTCGCATGCTGGTGTTCCCGACTGTTCAGTGAAGTGTGACGCGCAGTCTGGTCTGTCCCGATCATCCTGGCGCAGCCCGTAAGCCGCGACAACAGGCGCCTGCGGGGCACCGTGCTAATCTTTGATCAGATTGCCTTTCGCGCGATCAGGATCAGTTCGGTTAAAACGAAGCCGCGCTTGCCGCCAGCGTTGGTGGGCGTCAGAAACGCCTGAAGTGCGGGGCTTGCCGTGTCCAGCATGTCGGCGAGCTTGGGAACGGTCGGCGCCGCGACGGCCATGGTCTTGCACCAGGTCTCAAAATCCATCGCCTTCGGACAGTGTTCGACGTGGGTGATCTCAAAGTCCGCATCACCCACGACGGCACGCCACTCCGACGTCGACAACGCGCGCCCGTGGCTGGGATCGCGGATCTTTTCGAACGCGTTGTAGACAGCGCCGGCATCGTCCAACTCCGCCGCCGAAAAGCCCGGCGAGGTTTCGCCGTCCGGCGTCACGTTGTCGACGAGGGCGAACGTTCCACCCGGTTTGAGCACGCGCGCGGCTTCGGCCACGAACGCAGGAATATTTGGAAAGTGATGCGGCGCGATGCGGCACGTGACGAGATCGAACGTCGCGTCGCCGAACGGCAGGTGCTCGGCATCCGCCGCCGCCGTCTCGACATTGGAGAACCCGCGAGCCGCCGCATTTTTTGCCGTTTCTACCAGCATTTCCGGCGTCAGATCGGAGGCGACGCTGCGCTTGACATGCGGCGCAAATGCCAGCGCGGTATGGCCTGCTCCGGTCGCGACATCCAGCGTCGACCATGCGGGCTTGGGTTGCACCAGGTCGACCAGCCGTTGCAAACTCGCGCCTTTGGCGTGCACGGCGCTTGTGGAATACTTGGCGGCATTGGCACCGAATTGTGCTTGCACCAGCGTCTTGGCATCGGTCATGGGCAATCTCCGAGGGCTTCAAAGAAGGGCGTAGGTGCCGGTCGCAAACGCCGCGAGTTTGCCGCTGTCGGCGTCAGAGATATCGACCGAGCAGAAAGCCAGCGAGCGGCCAAGGCGCTTGACCTTCGCTTCCAGTACCGCATCCGCTTTGCTGATCGGCCGCATGAAGGCGATCGTCATGTCGACGGTCGTGCACGGCTTGAGCACGCCACCCATCGCTGCTGCAAGCGCCAGCACCATCGCGGTGTCAGCCCCGGCCGATAATGTTTGCCCAGCCATGGTGCCGCCAACCCGGCACAACTGATCGGAAAACGGAATGCGCATGGTCACGTGATCCGCACCCACAGCCGCAACCGTCAGGCCGCAGTCGCGCACCCACGGCGCGAAATTCTCGTCCAGGATTGCATTGGCTGATGCCACCGTAAACATGGGCTCGCTCATGCCGCGCCCTCCCTCAGGCTGGCGATCGCCGCTTGCACGCCGGCCGGTTGATGCGGGATGCCGGCGTCGGCCAGCGCCATCTCGGTCGTGGCGATTGCGCCGAGCAGCATCGGTTCGTTGAGATCGCCAAGATGGCCGATGCGGAACGCGCGCCCATTGAGCGGCCCGAGCCCGCTGCCGAGTGCCAGATTATAGCGATCATGCGCAATGCTGCGCAGCTTGTTGGCGTCATGCCCATCCGGCAACAGGATCGTCGTCACGCTGTCGGACAGCCGCGTCTGGTCGGTGCACATGATTTCGATGGCGTCGATATGGCCCGCGACACCTGCGGCGCTCACCGTCGCCGCGCTGGTTTTGCGTCCACCCCAGGCCGCCACCGCCGCCCGCGTCGCCGCACCGAAACGGCGATGACGCGCCAGCACCGTCGCAAAGCCTTCCGCCTCCAGCAAGCGCACACTTTCGTCGAGACCGAAGAAAAGATGCACCGGCGTGGTGCCGGGAAAGCGCTGCGGCTGAGCGCCCATCATCTGCTGCCAGTTCCAATACCCGCGCGGCGTCGTCACCGTCTTGCTGCGCGCGACTGCTTTTTCGCTGATCCCCGTCAGGCTCATGCCGGTGAGCATCATCAGCCCCTTCTGGCTGCCGGCGACGACGACGTCGAGGCCCCACGCGTCCATCGGCACGTCGATCGAGCCGAACGACGAGATTGCATCCGCCAACAACAGCGCCTTGTGCCCGGACTTATCCAGCGCGCGCCGCATCTCAGCCAGCGGATGCACGACCCCGGTAGCGGTTTCGTTGTGCACCACCATCAGGCCCTTGATGTCGCCCTTGGTATCGGCTTTCAGCCGGGCCTCCACTGCGGCGACCGGCACGCCAGTGCGCCAGTCCGCATGCAGCCGCTCGACCGCCGCC
>JANXYD010000240.1 GCA_025350265.1 Hyphomicrobiaceae bacterium
CGATCTCGATCACGCCGATGCCCGCCGAGACGTTGAGGCACAGCACCGCCCAGATCAGCCAGAACTGCGGTGTTTTATGTGCATTCCTCAAGTGAACGTTGCCGGCGGTGATCATGCCGCCGGTCGAAACAGACGGTGTCCAGCCGTCGGGACGCCAGTTGTTCGGCGGAACGCGATAGCCAAATGCGCCGGCAAGCATATAGACGAAGTAGCCGAGGCCCATCGCCACGAACGTTTCCCAGACGCCGACAGACGTCGGTGTCTTGAACATGTTCATCAGCAGGTTGGCGAGTGGCGACCCGATCATCGCACCGCCGCCGAAGCCCATGATCGCCATGCCCGTCGCCATGCCGCGACGATCGGGGAACCATTTCACCAGCGTCGACACAGGGGAGATGTAGCCAAGCCCCAGGCCGATGCCGCCGATTACGCCCGGCCCGAGCCAAAGCAGCCACAGCTGGTGGGTGTAGACGCCCAACGCGCCGAGCATCAAGCCGCCAACCCAGCAGAACGCCGACACGACGCCGGCCTTGCGTGGTCCGGCTCGTTCGAGCCAACCGCCCCAGAGTGCGGCCGAAGATCCGAGCAGCACGAAGAACAGCGTGTACATCCAGCCGAGATCGGCAACCTTCCAGTCGCAAGTCGTGGCGAACATCATCGAGACGTAAGACATATCGGCCGGGCACGCGACGGCTTTACCGACGCCCACGGCTTGGCTGAGCGGCAGCCAGAATACGCTGAAGCCGTAGGCCATGCCGATGCAGAGATGGATGGCGAGCGCCGCCGGCGGCACCAGCCAGCGATTGAACCCGGGCTTGGCGATGATGCGCGCGCGGTCGAGAAACCCCGGCCGCGCCTCGCGCTCATTGATACCTGTTGTGGTCGTCATATGCCTTTTCCTCCCCTTTTGAATCAGACCCTGTGAGCGGGTCTTTGATTCTAATTCGAGTTTATAACTCGATCCCCGGCGATTTGTATGCACGTCGCTCAAGCTACGCGCAACTGCTGGAAACGCAGACAAAATCTATTGCGCCGCAACATCGATGGGGCTGGCCTGGATCTAGGCGGGTGCCTGCACGCACTTGTGGTCGTCGGACAAAACGTAGCCCTTTTTGCATTTCGGGTGTGGCTCGTCACCGTGTGCCCAAGTCGTTTGCGCTGTGGCGGCCAAGTGTGCGGCAGCAATCACTGCCAGAATTAGAATGCGCATGGATTATCTCCGCTTACGGTTGTTTCTGATTTGTTGACGGCTCTGGCTGTTCGTCGGGTGCCGCCACATAAACTTCGATTTCGACGCTGCCGGCACGTTCGAAAACAAGGGTCATCGGGATATACTGATAGCCCTCCAGGCTCTCGGTCAGTCCGTGCATCACCACGAACGTAGCTTGAGGGCCGACCGTCGTTTCGGCGGTCGCCGGCAGCGGAATTCCCGCCGTTGACGGACCCGCCTGCGTTTCCAGCGACACCGACTTGGCGACGGGGGTCTGGGCCGCGAGCAACCGATCGGCGGTCGCACTCACGTTGCGGATCACCATGTAGACGTTCGCTTCAGCCGCCGCCGCAAGGGCGGGTTCGAGTGTGTAGGGATGGACAATGACCAACGTGTCCGTGCGGATCTCGTGCGCATCGGACGGTGCAAACACTGCAGCTAATGGCAGCGTCACTACGACCAATCGCAAGGCGATCGGCCGCAATGCTGCTTGAACGAGCTTCAGCATGGCCTAGAACCGCACCGAGACGCCGCTGCTCACTTGCAGCCGAGGCTCCGATTGTATGCCGTTAAGTTGCCGGGCGATCGGCACGCCCACGCTGACGAAGCTCGACCACTTTTCGACTGTCATGCGCACGCCCGGCGTCAGATAAATGATGTTGCCGCCCGTGTTGCCGTCGGCCTCCCGGGCGATGACTTGGGCTGCCGACCACTGCCCGTTCAGGCCAAGCGAAACGTCAATCGTCGTGCTCGGTACGGCTGCGGCGTGATCGACGCCGCCGTGCCGCATCATGCCGTCGAATGGCGCACCGAGGTGCATGGCGTCATCGTGTCCGCCGCCTTGAGCGCAGATGCGATAACCAGCGCTCACGCCATAATTCATGTGGTCGCCCAGCCGCGTGTCCTGCGATCCGGCACCCGTGCGGGCGTAGAGCGCATTGGCTCCGATCGTCCATTGCCCCAGCTGTTTGCTCAACGCCGCACCGAACAGTCCGTCCCACGAACCGCTGCCGGGCTGATGCTCGGTTTCAAACAGCACGCCCGACTGGTCGACCCGATTCGTCAGCCCGGTCGGTGCCTTGACGCCGAATGACACCGTCGCGTCCAAGCCCGATGCATGATCGCTGAAGAAACGATACGTCCCCAGCACCGACACGTCGCCGAAGCCGTAGACCCCACCACGCGCGTCGATGCCGCCACTTGCGACGTCGGTCTCGCGGATTTCGGAGTTCATCAGGTAGGGTAATCGAGCGGAGATCGTGAAGTCCGGCGTGAAGCCGCGCGCGATCGACAGCGAGGGCACGGCGATGGTGCGCAGGCTGTGCACGCCATCGACACCGCTGGTGGCCAGCGCGGCCAGTCGAGCGTCGCTGATCGGACGGTAATCAACAGTGTCATACTGCAATGTCACCAGCGTTATGCCGTCCGGTAATACCCCTGCCTCGGACCCGCCGCCGTGATCGCCGTGCGCCATTGAGGCTGAAGTCGCGGTGAATGCGGTTAGGATGCATGCGAGAGCGCAGATGCCGGCGAGCGGCCGGACCCGAAAAAAGTCCATTGGTTATCTCCTGATTGGATAAGCATGCGCACATGGGGTGGCCCCATGGCGCGACGGCTTGTTCGATCGATCAGGAGTGAAATGGTGGCGCGCGTGGTCCGACGCTCGGACCGAACTGCGGCGAGGTGAATGCAAAGGCTCTCGCAATGGCCAGTTGGCCGGCCGGCACACTCGTTCGTTCAAGCAATGAGGCACCGGCGTCCGCAGGCGCGAGTTGTGCACCGGAGGCAAGGGTGCACTGATCACAGTGCGAGATGCCCGACCCCGGTTGCTCGGCGTCTTTTTTCGCGCCGTCGTCGGCAGGTGCCGCAACCATGGCACCGTTGCCGGTGCAGATGACAGTGTGGAAACCACCGTCACCTGTGAACTCGATGGTTGACATCAAGCCAACCGGGATCATCGTCCGCACCAGGCAGCATACAATCAGCAGGCGAACGACGTCCGCCCTCCAACCGCTCATTCGATGTGCCAGCGCACGCCCCATGCGGAATTGATTACACGCGCCACCGGGCCGGTCAACCGCACTGTCGGCCTACGTTGCACTGCAAAAGGCCGCAGCAACCGCTTCGAAGTTCGCGCGCAACGCGATCCCGGCGACAGTCTCGGCTAGTCCCAAGATTGACGTATACGTCAACTTAACTTAGGTTGCTTCCTGTACGCCGGGATCGTGATGGGTTAGGCTTGCCATCGGCTGATTTCCGCGCGCCCACATATCGGAGCCCCCTCATGGCCAACGTTTTCCTGCTGCTGCTCGTGATCGTGGCGGCGTATGCGCTCAGTATGCGCCGCTCGGCGATGTGGAGTTATGCGGCGCTCGCCTTCGGCGCTTGGTGGATCTGGGCGTCCGGCATGCTCGACGGCGAAGGGTTGACCCCGTCGTTGGACGTGGTGTCGGTGCTGGGACTGCTGCCGGTGTTGGCCCTGGTCGCGCTGGCCATGCCGTCGCTGCGCCGCATGTGGATCGTCGCGCCGGCCTACGCAATGGTGCGCAAGATCTTGCCGAAAGTGTCCGATACCGAGCAGCAGGCGCTGGACGCGGGTACCATCGGATTTGACGCGCAACTCTTTTCAGGTACGCCCGACTGGGAGCAACTGCGCGCCGTGCCGCCGGTCACCCTTAGTGCGGAAGAGCGTGCATTCATGGACGGCCCGGCGGAAGAGCTGTGCCGCATGGTCGATGACTGGCAGATCCGCCACGGCGAGCACGAGGTGCCAGAGCCGGTGTGGGACTTCATCAAGAAAAACGGCTTCCTCGGCATGCTGATTTCAAAGGCGCATGGCGGACTCGGATTTTCCGGCCAGGCGCAGTCGATGATTCTCGGCAAGGTGGCGTCGCGCTCGCCGGATGTGTGCACCATCGTGATGGTGCCGAATTCGC
>JANXYD010000274.1 GCA_025350265.1 Hyphomicrobiaceae bacterium
ACCTGGGACTACCTGAAGGCCATCGGCGAGAATATCGAATACTATCCGACCGGTACCGGCGCGACGATGAAGGAACTCGGCGAGGGTTCGCGCGATATGCTGGCCTCGATGACGGGTTGGGATCTCAATCCGCGCATCATCGGCGTGGTGCCGAAGAATGCGGCGATCACGACGCTGAAGGGGTTCCGCTTCATCATGGATTCGCACTACATGTGTGTGCCCAAGGGGCTGGCCGACGAGAAAGTGGCTGTCCTGCTCGATCTCATCACGTTCATGATGCAGAAAGAGCAACAGGCTGTCACTTACGATCAGGGCTATGCCTACCCCGGGCCTGCGGTGAAGGACGTGCCGCTGTCGCTCGCGCCCGAAGAAAGCCAGAAGGCGATCAAGGAATTCGGCCGGCCCGAGTACGACAAGCTGATCGCCGAAACGCCGGCCGAGCCGCCGCTCGATCCCGACAAGATGGTGATCGCGTTCCGCATGTGGGACGAACTGATCGGCGGCAAGAAGACGAAGTAACTGCGCGAAAAGCTTCGATTCGGGCAGGCTTTGAGTGTCCGACCGAATCGATCCGGTGGATGAGCGCGCGAGCACGGAAATTTCTCTCGAGGCAAATATCCTCCCGCTTCCCGCTCATTCGGTGTCATCCTGGACCTTGTGCCCAGGACCCAGCGTGCAACACATTCAAGCCTTGAGATCGGCCGCGCGCTGGGTCCCAGGGACAGGCCCTGGGATGACAGTGATGGGGCTGCGCAGACTTCGGGTGACATCATGTGGATGCGGGCATCCCTCGCGCAATGCCAACATCCGGTCACTGCAACTTATTGGTCCGACGACATCATGGCTGCATCACTCAAATCGTTCAAATCGTTGCGGCTCGAGCATCTCGGCCGCGACTTCGGTACGTTGAATGCGTTGAAGGATCTGACTTTCTCCATCGAGCGCGGCGAGTTCGTGGCACTGCTCGGACCCTCCGGCTGTGGCAAGTCGACAGCGCTCAACTGCATCGCCGGGCTGCTACCGACGACGCGCGGGTCCATTTGGCTGGACCAGACGCGCATCGATACGCTGGGGGCTGAAGATCGCGGCTTCGGCATGGTGTTCCAGAACTACGCGTTGTTTCCGCACATGAGCGTGCGTGACAATATCGGCTTCGGGCTGCGCATGCAGGGCGTGCCGAAGATCGAAGCCGGCAAACGCATCGACGCGGCGATCGCCACCGTCCGCCTGCAAAGTCAGATCGACAAATTACCTGGACAACTTTCTGGCGGCCAGCAACAGCGCGTCGCCATCGCCCGCGCCATCGTCATCGAGCCGCCGCTGGTGCTGATGGATGAGCCGCTGTCCAACCTCGACGCCAAGCTGAGATTGGAGATGCGGCAGGAAATTCGCCGGATCCATTCTGGCCTCGGCTCCATCACGCTTTATGTCACCCACGACCAAGACGAGGCGATGTCGCTGGCCGATCGCATCGTCGTGATGCGCGACGGTGAGGTGCGCCAGATCGGCACGCCGGAGGATCTGTATCTTAGACCCGCGACGCTCGATGTGGCCGAGTTCATGGGGTTCCGCAATCGCATCGCCGGCCGCATCATCGATGTGACGGCCGATACGGTGAGCATCGACGTCGGCGGCACCACGATCAAAGGCCAGCGCCGCGCGAAGTTTAACGGTCGCGACGTCGTCGCCGCGATCCGCCCCGACGATCTGGTGGCCGCGCCGAGCGGGCTCGCCGCCATTGTGGAGGTTTGCGAATACCGTGGCCACAGCTTCTTCGGTTCCGCGCGCGGACCCGGCGGCGTCGAGTTGTTCTTCAGTTCCAGTGAGCGATTGGCGAACGGTGACGCGGTGACGCTGGCGGCAGATCCGTCGCGGGTGCTGGTCTACGATGGGGCCGGCGCATGAACGACGCCCATACACCGCCGCCCGCACTCGGTATGCGTCTGGCCGCCATGGGGCTGGACGCGGTGACGCTGCTGGTGTTGCCGGCCGCGCTCTTGATCGTAGCGCTGTTCGTCTACCCGTTTCTCTATGGGCTGTGGCTGTCGTTTCATCCCAAGGATGGATCGACGTTCGGCAACTACGTAAAGTTCTTTTCCGATCCCTTCCTCTACGGCACCATCGGCAAGACGCTGTGGCTGGCGCTGCCGGTTACTGTACTCAACCTTCTGCTCGCCATTCCCATTGCGTTCCGGGTTCGCCGCATGCGCAATCAGCGCATCCTGACGACGATCCTGGTGCTGCCGATCACGCTCGGCACGGTGCTGGTGGCGGAGGGGATGTTGAACTATTTCGGCCCGCAAGGCTGGTTCAATCGCGCCGTCATGACGCTGGGCCTCAGTTCGACGCCGCTCAAGCTGGTGCACAATTACACCGGCGTCTTCATCTCGCTGGTGATCACCGGATTTCCGTTCACGTTCCTGCTGGTGCTGTCGTATCTGACCGGCATCGATCCGGTGCTTGAGCAGGCGGCGGCCACCCTCGGCGCGAAGACGGCGGCGCGGTTCCGGCACATCCTGCTGCCGCTGTTGGTGCCGGGTCTCGGCGTCACCTTCTGCCTGGGCTTTGTGCAGGCATTTTCGGTTTTCCCGTCGGCGGTGCTGCTCGGCGCGCCGGCCGGCCCGACGCGCGTCATCTCCATCGCTGCGTATGAAGCGGCCTTTGAGCACTACGATTATTCGCTGGCCTCGGCGATCGCGATGGTGATGGCACTGGTGCTGCTGGTCATTGTCGTTGCCGCGCTGTCGGTGCGCAATCTGTTCTATCGGGGCCCCGCGAGCGGGGGCAAAGGCTGAGCATGCAAACCTCTCGCCCCCTCACCGAGCGCGCCTGGGTCACCCTCGTCTGGGTGGTGACCGGCTTCTTCATCGTCAACCTGTTCGCGATGATCGGCACGGTGGTGACAAGTTCGTTCGCCACGCGCTGGCTCGGCACCTGGCTGCCCGCCGGCTGGACGGGCAAATGGTATCTCTCCGCCTGGGATGAATTCCAGCTGGATGATCTGCTGATCGTCACGTTCGAGGTGGTGTTCGCGGTGGTCGCGTTGTCGGCACTCTTGGGCATTCCCGCTGCCTACGCGCTCGCGCGGCGCGAATTCCCTGGCAAACAAATCGTCATGCTCCTGTTCCTGCTGCCGCTGCTGGTGCCGCCGGTGACGTACGGCATCCCGCTCGCGACCGTGCTCTACAAGTCCGGGCTCGGCGGCACGATGGCGGGCGTCATCGCGGCCAATCTGGTGCCCGCCGTCCCATTCGTCATCTTGGTGATGATCCCCTTCATCGAGCAGATCGACCCGAAGATCGAGCAGGCGGCGCGGGTGTTTGGCGCATCCACCTTCCGGCTGTTCATCCATGTGCTGCTCCCGCTGCTGTTGCCGGGAGCGCTGGCGGCGCTGCTGCTGGTCCTGGTGCGCACCATCGCCATGTTCGAGTTGACGTTCCTGACCGCCGGACCCGGCAGCCAGACGCTGGTGGTGGCGCTGTACTACGCGGTATTCGCTGCCGGCGTGCGCGCGGTGCAATCGATCGATGCTATGGCTGTCGTCTACATGTTGACGACGCTGATATGGCTGATCGTCGCGTTGCGCTTCGTCAATCCCACCCAGATGGTCACCCGCGCCAAACAGCAGCAGACGTGAGGCACTTCCATAACCTTCCTGGCGGCGAAGCTTGCCACGGCGATCGAAGATGGCAGATAGAAGTCGCTAACGCGAATAGGGCTATCGCCCTATGACCCATCCGGGGGACGTGTCCCCCGGCCCCCCTCTTTTTTGCGAGTAAAAAAGAGGGAAGTTCGAGGGGATACGCCTCGACCGGGTCGTAGGGCGCGAGCCCAATTCGCGAAGCGAAACATACGCCCCCTTGCTTCCGACGGAGTTCACCCCGTGACCAAATCCACCCGCCCGCTGCGCTTCGCGACCATCGGTCTCAATCACAGCCACATCTACGGCCAAACCAAGGCCATGCTCGACGCGGGCGCGGAACTCGTCGCCGTCCATGCGGCGGAAGATGATCTCGCGCAAACCTACACCAAGGCCTATCCGCAAGCCCGCCGCGTCGCAGACAAGCGCGCCATCCTCGATGATGCCTCCATCCAGCTGGTTGTTTCAGCCATCATCCCCGACGTGCGCGCCGCAACCGCCATCGAGATCATGCGCCACGGCAAGGACGTCATGGTCGACAAGCCCGGCGTCATCTCGCTCGACCATTTGGCCGAAGTGAAACAAGCCCAGGCCGAGACAGGGCGCATCTTTTCCGTCTGCTACTCCGAGCGGTTCGAGAACCGCGCCACCGAGAAGGCCAGCCAACTCGTCGCCGCCGGTGCCATCGGTCGCGTGGTGCAGACCGTCGGCCTCGGCCCGCATGCGCTCAACAACAATCCGCGCCCCGATTGGTTTTTCGAGCGCGCCCGATCCGGCGGCGTGCTATGCGATATCGCAGCCCACCAGTGCGACCAGTTCCTCCACTTTACGGGATCGACTTCAGCCGAAGTGGTCGCCTCCCATATCGCCAACTACGCCAATCCGAATACGCCTGAGCTGGAGGATTTCGGCGAGGTGCTGCTGCGCGGCAATGGCGGCTCCGGCTACATCCGCGTCGACTGGTTCACGCCGAAGGGGCTCGGCGTGTGGGGCGACGGCCGCCTCACCATTCTCGGTACCGACGGCTATATCGAACTGCGCAAATATATCGACATCGCCGGCCGGCCGGGTGCCGACCATCTGTTCCTCGTCGACCAGAGGGGCATGACCCACATCGACTGCAGCTCGGTTGCGTTACCTTATGGCCCCCGCCTGATGGCCGACGTGCTCGACCGCACGGAAACCGCGATGACACAGGCACATTGTTTTCTCGCCACTGAACTCGCGCTCAAGGCAGAGGCGATGGCCGTGCGCCTTGAGGCAAAACCTTTGGGAGGCAAGCCATGAGCAAGCGTCTCGCCGTCGCCGTCGTCGGTCTCGGCATCGGCCGCGCGCATCTCGATGCTTACGCGACGCTGCCCGAGCTCTACGAGATCAAGGCCGTCTGCGATCTCGACGACGCCAAGTGCACGTCCGCCGCGGCAACTTATGAGGCAGCCATCGCCACCACCCGTTTCGCCGATCTGCTGCAGCCGGGCATCATTGACATTGTCGACATCTGCACGCCGCCGGCAACCCACCGGCCGTTGGTGGAGCAGGCGCTCGCCGCAGGTTTGCATGTGGTCTGCGAAAAGCCGCTCACTGGTTCGCTCGGCGACGCGGATGCTATCGTCACCGCAGCCAAGTCAGCCAAAGGCACGCTGTCGCCGATTTTCCAATACCGCTTCGGCAACGGTTTGCAGAAACTCAAGCTGCTGCAGGACAAGGGGTTGTGCGGCACGCCTTATCTCAGCACTATCGAGACTTCGTGGCGGCGGGAAGCTGACTATTACGACACTCCATGGCGGGGCAAATGGGATAGTGAGCTCGGCGGCTGTTGCCTTGCCCAGGCCATCCACGCGCACGACATCCTCAGCTACGTCAACGGACCTATCAAAAGCGTCTTTGCCCGGCTCGCCACCCGCGTCAATCCGATCGAGGTCGAGGACTGCGCGGCCATCACCGTCGAGATGGCGAACGGCTCGCTGGCGACGCTGGCGGTCACGCTCGGGGCCACCGAGGAGCTGTCGCGGCTACGTTTCATGTTCTCAGACATGACCGTGGAAAGCCGCAGCACCCACCCCTATCGCCCCGGCGATGACCCCTGGCACTTCAAGGGCCGCACTCCCGCTATCGACGCTGCCATCGCGCAGGCGTTTTCCGAGTTCAAGCCGAGCCCCGAATCCTTTGCCGGACAGTTCGCCCGCATTCATGCCAGCCTGACGACCGCGTCGCCGCTTCCCGTCACCCTGGCGGACGCGCGCGCCTCGCTCGAGTTGATTACCGCGATCTATCACTCCGCCGCCACCGACATGCCGGTCACGCTGCCGCTGCCCCCCGATCATCCGAGTTACCAAAGCTGGGTCCCCAACCGACGCAGCTGGACTCGTTGAGAAAGGGCTGCGCCGCAGCCGCTCCCCCACCCCTAGGTAGGTACCCAGCTAGACGACCCCATCCCTCGTGTGAGATGTTTGTGTCATGATCTGATAGTCACGAAAACGCAGTCACTTCCGGCCGGCAATGATCCCCGCGCCTCGATAGCCGCCATCGACAGCCAGTATCTCTCCGGTGATGTAACTCGACACCGTTGCATCCAATAAAAATACGATCGCCGACGCTATCTCCTCTGGCCTGCCGTACCGCGCCATCGGCACGTAGCGCATATACAAATCGCGATCTTCCTTTGAATGCAGTTCCGCCACCATCTTGGTCTCCACCGGCCCCGGCGCCACCGCATTGACGCGAATACCGAAGGCCGACAAGTCGTTGGCCAGCACCTGCGTCATGGTGACGACGGCGCCTTTTGAAGCTCCATATGCAACCCGGCCCTTGCTGCCGCGCAGACCTGAAATCGAAGCGAGGTTGACGATGGCACCGCCCCTGCCACTGGCCTTCATCACTGCAGCCGCGGTCCGCGCCACGATGAAACTGCCGATCACGTTGACGTCGAGAATGCGTCGGAACAGATCAACCGGCGTATCGAGTGCCGGCATATCCGCACCGATGCCCGCCGAATTCACCACCCCGTCGATTGTGCCGAAACGGCCGACGACGGTATCCACCAACGCCTGCACAGCCGCCTCGTCACACACGTCCACCGCCGCCAGGTGCAGACGGTCGGCATCTCCAACGGCCTTCACCACGCTTAACGCCGCCTCGTCCCGATCAACAGCCGCCACCCGCCAGCCCGCGGCAATCAACAGCTTCACCGTCGCCAACCCGATCCCCGACGCCGCCCCCGTTACCACAGCCACCCGCGCCTCAACCGCGTTCGTTCGATCACTTGCCGTCATCTCCCAGCCTCTCCATCACCGCCCAAAATTCTGCTACAATCCGCTCCCGAACCCTGTCGAGAGTTTTCACCCATGTCCGCCGACATCGTCAATCTTCGGCGTGCGCGCAAGGAACTTGCCCGCTCGACCAAAGAGGCCAAGGCCGCGACCAACCGGGCCAAGTTCGGCCGCACCAAAGCCGAACGCATGCAAAGCGATGCACTGGAGGATCTGGCGCAAAAGCGTCACGCCGCCCACTCCCTTAAGACCGTCGCGGTTGTCGACCCCGTCGCGGATGCCGACCCCGTCGCGGTTGTCGACCCCGCTACAGTTGCCGACTCCATCGCGGATCACCATGAACGCGAGTAACCGAGATGAAACCCGTGAAGCGATCTTTCAACATTGCTGGCCATCGCACGTCGATCAGCCTCGAGGCCCCGTTTTGGGAGGCACTCAAGGATCTGGCCGAAGCACAATCGACGCCGCTTGCACACCTTGTCGCGCGAGTTGACCAGAAGCGCGGGGCTACCAACCTCTCCAGCGCCGTCCGCATCTACATTCTCATGCAATACCGCTCTACCCGCTCGCTGCCCCGTGTCGCGCCCGGAAATTAGTGGAAGGGGCGGCCGACGCGCTTGCCACCACGCCAACTTGACAGCCGTGCCTCAGCCTCGCATAACCCGCCGACCCGACGAATTGCAGCGGCCTTTGGGCTTGCGGCAGGGCGCGTAGCTCAGCGGTAGAGCACACCCTTCACACGGGTGGGGTCACAGGTTCAATCCCTGTCGCGCCCACCATCTGTCGTCAGCACTCAGAACCACCCCAACGACGCTTCGATCAGCCCAACCGGTCCGTTTTCACGCGGCCGGTTTGTTGCGTTGCGCCCTCTCATGCTTCCCGAGGCTTCCATGCTCCAGACCTGCGCGCACGATAGCTCCCCCTACGAGGCCAAATTCACTGCCCTCGACCTTAAGACCACCGACGACGCCGGTGAGTTCGAAGGTTACGCCTCCCTCTTCAATCGCGAAGATCTCGGCCACGACGTGATCCTTCCCGG
>JANXYD010000290.1 GCA_025350265.1 Hyphomicrobiaceae bacterium
TCAGATCCATCGACGTGAAGATGTGTTCACTCCTCCCGAGTTTGCGTTCGATTGCCGAGAACGCGAACGGCATAGCCATCTCGGCCAGCCTGCTATTGCGAGCGATCGTCGGGCCGCAAACCGCGATGCAGAACTCGCGCCCCGGCAAGAACGCCTCGACCAACACACTATTCTGGGTTGCGGCGTGGACCATCCGAACTGTTTCCGCGATGTCCTTGGCCTGTTCGACGTAATGAACGTGCAGTGAGGCGCGGCCGGTTACCGGCTTGACGACGAAGCCGTGCGGCCATTTTGCGAACAACGAGCGATGGCGCGCGCCGGACATGGGGAGCTGGTGCGATATGTCCGGATGCCAGACGAAGAAAGGAGCAGTGGCGATGCCGATCGATTGCAGCTGCCGTTTGAAATGATGTTTGCTGTCGAGAAGGCCTGCCGCCAGGGGATCGTGCCCGACATAAGGAATGCCGAGCATTTCAAGCATCGCGGGAGCATGCGAGATCGCGCTTCGGCCTTGTACGCCGCCGCTATTGATCCAAGCCATGTTGATGCGCCGGGTGCGCAGTTCGGCTGCAAGGCGCATGTCGTCGGGGATTACGGCGACATCGGAAAATCCGGTCCGGGTCAGTGAATCGGCGATGTTGTTGGCGACCGATTCGTAACTTTTCCAGGAGCGGGGATTATGAGATTCTCGTAGAACCGCTCCGGATACACGTTTGTCACCGCCATATATGACGGCGACCTTCAGTGATCGAATCAATTGCTGCACCAACAAGTCGAGGTGCGGCGCTGAGCGACCGCCGGCATTATCTTGCCGCAACTTCTGACGTGTTAAGCGCTTTACGGCGATCATTATCGAAGTCCCATATGCCACCTGGTATCTGCAGGCAACAATAAGGGAAAATGGTAAATCAAGTTGAAAATATCACTATGTAAAACAAGGAAAATAGTCAGCTTTACGTAAACAATTTCAATTGCGTTGAGTTTGATAGGAGGGATGCGGAAAGTAGGCGGATGCCGATAATGAAAAGCAACCGCCTCAACGGGGTGAATGGCAGTTCAGGCCGATTGCGCGGTCAAAGCGCGACCTGCCATCGAGAGAAACAGAATGTGCTCAATATGAGCACTGAACGCCGCCCAGTTCAGCGGCTTGATCATGAGCGAAGTCGCCCCGCACTGCAGCGCGCGTTCAAGCGAGGCGCGATCCTCGGCGGCCGTGAGGACCAGCACTGGTAGATGCTTCATGCGCGGCGCGCCGCGGATGCAACCTAACAATTCGAGGCCGTTCATGACCGGCATTTCGAGATCAATGATGGCGAGATCGATCTGCTCGCGTCGCAGCAATGCAAAGGCCTGCAGCCCGTCTTCGGCCTCGAAGGTCGTGGCCCGCAATTGCTGCACTTTTTTCGCGACGGCGATGCGCGAGAACGGATCGTCATCGACGATCAGCACGCGCGCTCCGGATGTTTGCGGTTTGATCTGCATACTAACCCCCCTTACGTCTCTTTTTATTTCTGAGTATGGGCGCAATTGCTTCCGCCTAAACGGGGCGAGGCTCTAATGCGCCAGGATGTGTGAGCGGCTGGAACACCTCAATGGCGTGGTCGAGCGCACCGCCGAACAAAGTGATGGCAGGTGTCCATTTGAACTGGCCGCGTTTGCACGCACCCTCGAGCGCGCGCGCTTGGGTCGCGACCTCGGCCGCTCCGACGGTTCCTGCCGCGCCCGCGATCTTGTGAGCAAGTGCTTGCAATTCAGCTGTATCCTTTGTTCCGCATGCCCGCAAAAACCGTGTTTTGCAGTCGCCAAGCGATTTCACGAACGAGCCCAATAGCGATTGCGCAACCTCGATGCCGAACTCGCTGACGAACGCGTCAAACGCGGTGGTATCGAGGATCGGCAGCGTTTTGAATTCGGATACAGCTGGGGTGCCGCTAGCGCTACCGCCTGCGCTTACGCGCGTAGCGAAGGGGTTCTGCATGGCGGACTTTAGTTGCGCGGCCGTGAACGGCTTAGCGAGGAAGCCGTCAAATCCAGCATCGGCGCAACGAACTTGCGAGTCCGTATCGTCGGCGGCGGTCACGGCGATGACAATAGCTGCGGGTCGCTTTGCGGCCACTTCGAAGGCCCGGATCTGGGCAAGTGCTTGAAAGCCGTCCAGCACAGGCATTTGGCAATCCATCAACACGTAGTCGAAAGCACGGTTCGAAAAGGCCTCCACCGCGAACGCACCATTGGTCACGCACGTTGCGACGCAGCCGAGATCTTCAAGATGAAACGCGGCCACTTGCATGTTGACGGCATTGTCTTCGGCGATCAACACGTGCGCCTCTTCGAGCACCGGCGTCATGCGACGTGCGTCGGCGGGTCGCATCAAGCCTGCGGTCATAGTCATGGAGTTCAAGCCCATCGTATTCTGAACTATTTAACACATTGAGCCAGAAACATTAAAATATGTTGTCCAAGTCATTTCCACAGCCTTGTTAGACTTTTGACGTCTCGGACAAAATTGAAAGCGCTTAGCCTTTTTTCAACTTGGGTTAATGCTCGCTTAATCGTTGCGTCGGCAAATTTTCAAAGAGTGTTGCTGTCTACAGCAGTGAAGCGACTATTGCGGGGTTATTCAGGGGATGCAACTTTTCTCGCAGCCGACTGCGGCGTGGCGCCTGGCAAATCTGGTGTTTGGTCACGCAGAACGTGAGAGTTGGGAAATCCGCCTCGCAAGCCTTCGCTACGACTTAAGGTGGAGCAAATCGGGGATGATTAAATATTTGCCCCGTGGATGGTCTCGATAACCGCGGCTGTGACGTCCGTCGTTTTGGCTGTGCCACCGAGATCGGGGGTGTGGAAGCGCTTGTCCGCAGTGGTCCGTTCAATTGCAGTCATCAGGCGTTTTGCCGCCTTGGCCTCTCCAAGATGATCCAGCAACATGACCGCCGACCAGAATGTGCCGATCGGATTGGCGATGCCCTTGCCGGTGATGTCGAACGCCGATCCATGGATGGGCTCGAACATCGATGGAAAGGTGCGCTCTGGATTAAGGTTGGCCGTCGGTGCGATGCCGACCGATCCGGCAAGCGCGGCGGCCAGATCCGATAAAACGTCGGCGTGCAGGTTGGTGGCGACGACCGTATCGATGCTCTCGGGTTTCATGACCATACGCATCGTCATGGCGTCGACCAGCATCTTGTCCCAAGTCACATCGTTGAATTCGACCGCAATCTCGCTGGCGATCTCATCCCACATGACCATCGCGTGGCGCTGGGCATTCGACTTGGTAACCACGGTCAGTAGCTTGCGCGGCCGCGATTGCGCCAGCTTGAACGCGAACCGCATGATGCGTTCGACCCCCGCGCGGGTCAGGATCGAGACGTCGGTCGCCACCTCCAATGGCAAGCCGCGGTGTACGCGACCGCCGACGCCAGCATATTCGCCCTCGGAGTTTTCGCGCACGATCATCCAATCGAGTTCCGGTCCGTGGACGTTGCGCAACGGGCTGGTAATGCCGGGCAAAATCCGGGTCGGGCGGACATTGGCGTACTGGTCGAATGGCTGGCAGATGGCCAAGCGCAGGCCCCACAACGTGATGTGATCGGGGATGTCTGGGTGTCCGGCCGAGCCGAACAGGATCGCATCATGCAGTTTGATGAGGTCGCGGCCGTTTTCCGGCATCATGGTACCGTGCTTCTTGTAGTAGTCGCCGCCCCAGTCGAAATGATCGACCGTGAGTTTGAAGCCGCCGTCCCGCTTCGCCAGCGCCTGCAATACTTCAACGCCCGCCGACACAACTTCGGCGCCGATGCCATCTCCTGGGATGGCCGCGATCGTGTACGTCTTCATGATTTCTCCAAGGTGGCCGGCTGAGTTTACGACCGTTTGGGTAAATGTTGTCTTCCGGCTGAATACGCAACCTTAGGCTGGCTCACAACTGTTCATGACATCGCTCGGCACGGCGTGCATGCATTTTGGACACGGATGCGAAATGATTCATTGCCCGGGGACGTCAATACATTGTCAATAACTGATTGCCAGCTATGGAATTGGCTAATGCAATCTGTCTGAGGGTGCCGTGACAACATCGCCGGTCAAACGTCGACTGCAACTACTGGTGCTGTCACTCTTGGCGTTGGCATTGCTAGCGCTAGACAACGAGCTTCGCGCCCAGTCGTTGATGCCTGATGCCAACGGCATTCAGCCGGGGTCCGTCGCATTGGGGTTGCCGGCCAACGGCGATCCGGATGGACGCCGCAAAGCATTGGCTGATCGCGGCATTGCTTATGGTCTCAATTATGTTGGGGAGTTGCAGAACAATGTCGCCGGCGGCATTCGCACTGGTGGCGTCTACATCGGACGCTTCGAGGGCATCGTCGAGGTGGATCTGGCGAAACTCGCAGGTCTGAAGGGGCTCACGTTCCACGCCAACGCCTTCCAGATCAACGGAAAAGGGCTGACCGGCGACTACGTCGGCAGCCTCGCGGCCACCAGCTACCTCGAGGCGCGTGCGACTACACGGCTTTCTGAGCTTTGGCTCGAGCAGAAGTTCGCGTCCGACAAAGCATCGTTGCGCTTTGGTCAACTTGCGGCCGATGCAGAATTTTTCGGTTCCAGCTACGCTAATCAGTTCATCAACGGGGCGTTCGGTGTGCCGCTGTCGTTCTCGGCAAATGTGCCGAGCGGGGGGGCAACGTACCCATTCGCGACGCCCGGGGTACGCCTCAAAATCGACCCTGACGCGAATACGTCACTGCTGGCAGCTGTCTTCAATGGCGATCCCGCCGGGCCGGTCGATGGTCCCGGCGATCCTCAGTCGCGCAATCGGTTCGGGCTGAATTTTCGCGTTCAGGATGCGCCCTTGGCGATTGGCGAAGCGCAATTTCGCGCCAATCAGGACAAAGGCGCTGCCGGCCTGGCGCGAAGCGTGAAAGTGGGCGTCTGGAAGCATTTTGGGCGGTTCGACGATCAGCGATTCGGTAATGACGGTCTCAGTCTGGCCAGTCCGGCGAGCAATGGGCAGCCGCATCGATTGAGCGGGGACTGGGGTCTCTATGGCATCGTCGATCAACAGATCTGGCGGCCGTCGACGGGCGAAGCCGACAAAGGCGTCGGAGTCTTTGCGCGCGCGATGGGCGCTCCGTCCGACCGCAATCTCATCGATCTCTACCTTGACACCGGTATCGTCTTCGCCGGCATGATCCCGCAGCGTCCCGACGACGTATTGAGCTTTGGGGCTGCCTATACCCGCATTTCGAGTGCTGCGCGGCAGCTCGATGCCGACGCATTGGCATTCAACGGTACCGGCTTGGTGCGCAGCGCCGAGCGGCTGCTTTCGATCAACTATCAGGCCCAGGTTGTGCCGGGCTGGCAAGTCGATTTGGACTACCAGCGCCTGATCAATCCCAGCGGTGGCGTGGGAAACCCAGCCTCTCCCGTGGGGGCGGCCATCCCAAGCGCGTCGGTCGTGACGTTGCACACGCTGCTTAAATACTGATCAGCGGGGTCGGTCTGCCGTGGCCAGACGTTGCGGTGTCGGCGACACTAGCTGAGGTCGTAGCGGTGGTGGAACAGCGGATCTTCTTTCTCGGTATCGACTGCGGTGGTACGGGGTGCCGCGCTCGCCTAGTCGACGATGCCGGACGCGTCCTCGGAAGTGGCGTATCGGGTGCGGCGTCGCTACGCGCTGGTGCCGATGCGGCCTGGGCTGCGTCAATGTCCGCTGCCGCCGACGCGATCGGTCAAGGCGACTGCGCCGGATCCGGCGATAGGATTCATGTTGGTATCGGACTTGCCGGATGGAGTCGGGAGGGCGAACGCCAAGCACTTCTACAGAAGTCGCATGTATTTGCTAGTTTGAGTGTCACCAGCGACGCCTCGATCGCTTGCCTTGGCGCGCACGGAGGCGCTGACGGCGGCGTCATTATCGCTGGCACCGGGGCGATCGGATTTGGCCGTATCGACGGCCGGGACGTACGCATCGGCGGCTATGGCTTTCCCGTGTCCGACGCCGGCAGTGGGGCCGATATCGGCCTTGAAGCGATACGCTTGGCATTGCGTGCGCACGACGGGCTGATGCCCGGCTCGCCTCTGCTGACGCATGTCTGGCAGAAGTTCGGCGGCGATAGCGGCTTGCTGGTTGAGTGGATGGATACCGCGACTGCGACCGACTATGCGGCGCTTGCGCCGATTGTTCTGGAATTTGCAAATGACGGGGATGACGCCGGGAGTGCGTTGGCCGCGGCGGCGGCGCAGGAACTTGCCCGAGTTGCCGACGCGTTGACTGCCCGGGGCATAGGTCGAATTGCGCTGATGGGTAGCGTCGCACAAGCGCTTGAAAGTCGGCTGTCGCAGGACCTCCGCAGTCGCCTTGTGCCAGCGACCGGCGATGCGATCGACGGCGCCCTCGCGCTGGCCCGCAGCGCGGCAGGTCGTGCGAGTTGAGGCCCCCGTCAAAAGTACGAACAGTCACCATAACGGCGGCGCAATCTCCCGCAAGCGGTGACGACCGGCAATATGTTCGCTGCTTTATAGCCGGGTCGTTGCGGCACCTGGAATGGCGGAGTGGCAATGGCTCGACAGCACGACCACTTGGTCCTTCAGGCGATGCAAAAGTCGCGTCAGGATACGCTTGCCCTGATCCTGGTCGAGATGCTCCGTCGGTTCGTCCAGGAGCACGATGGGCTTGCGGGTAAGCCAGGCACGCGCGAGATTGAGGCGCTGCGCCTCGCCGAGGGAGAGCGTCTCCTGCCTGATCCAACCATCGAGACCACCGGCCAACTCGACACGGTCATGGAGTTCGACGGCCTCTAGCGCCCGCCAGAGGTCGTCGTCAGAACATCCGGGCGAAAAAAGGTTCGCGCGAACGGTATCGTCGAGAACGGCTGCGTCGTGCAGGCAGAGATGTGTGAGGTATCGGCGAGCGTTGGGCAATAGCGCGATTGTATCGCTTATGATGACGTCGTCGCCGGTCCAGCCGGCAATCTGCTTTAAGAGGCTGGTCTTACCACACCCGCTTTCGCCAACCAGGATCGTAGGCTTTCCTGCTTGCAGGCTTGCCGTGAACTGCTTCCCGATGGGACGGCCATCAGGCGCGCGACGCTGCAGGCCTGATAGGCTCAAAGTCCCGTAGCGATGCTCAGCAAGATTACCCGTGACGCTTGTCGTCGGAGCCGACGGCTGCGTCCACCGCATCAATTCAGCCGCTGCTGCGTCGCGACGCACATGCGCGATGAGCATCTTCGAGACACCATGCAAGGTCTCGCCGAGTGCAAACCATGTGAAGGCCAAGAATACCGGCACCAGCAGAGCTTCAAACCGGGCCCCCACCAGCCATGCCGCGCCGATGACACTCAATGCGGCGACCGCTCCCAGCACACCTCCAAGTGCATCCAATGTCGATTGAGCTTGGCGTAGGGTCAGAACTTGCTTGTCCGACTGCGCAAAGGGGACAAACGCCTCGTCCAATAGCTGCTGCCAGCGGCCTTCGGCTTGCAACGGCACGACCGCCGCAAGCGCGGCACCAAATGTCTGCACGCCGTTGCGCCGGGACGCGCGAACCTCGCACCACGTGGCGGCACCGGAGTGTGCCAAAGTCCGCGCGTTCGTGACGATCACCAGGAGCAGCGCGCCTATCGGCAGTAGCGCGAGCGGCGCAATCACCAGGGTTGCGGCTAGGCACAGCAAGATCGCAGTGACCATTGTCAACACAGGCAGCGTTACGCGCAGCGGCGCATAATCGACGTCTTCCACATCGTCGAGATAATCGGCAAGGCGTGCCGTGTCGCCCAGCTGCCAGCTTGTGCTGCGCACCGTCGGGACGGCGGCCATGGCGATGAACAACTCGGTCCGGCGAGTGGTCTGATCGCGCAGTGCCGCCTTATGGCCAAGCAGACGCTCGCCATATTTTGCAGCCGTCCGGCCCAGAGCGAACAATCGCACCAATGCAGCGGGAATGTGAAAATTAAACGTGAAAGCTGTCGCCGACAGCCCAGCGATGGCGACCGAACCCAAAAACCACACCGATAATCCGCCCAGCAAGATGGCGCACATCATCCCGGCAAAGGCATAGAGACCGGCGACGGTCCAGGCCGACCGGTCCGAATTGAAGCGACCGTCGCGTTGAGTGCCATGCGGGGGTAGTGTCGTACGAGCGGCACTCATGCAGCGATCTCCGAAGCGCTATCATTGGCGGCGCGAAGTTCAAATTTCTTGTCTGCGAGACGCAGAAGTTGGGGGTCGTGCGTTGCCACGACCACCTGCCGCCGGGTTGCCATGTGTTTGAGTACCAGTCGGATCCGCGCGGCGTTTTCCGGGTCGAGTTTTGCAGTGGGCTCGTCGGCCATCACGGCGCGTCCCGTAAGGCAAGCGCGGGCGACGGCGATCCTGATTCTTTGACCTCCAGAGAGGTTGGCTCCGCCGTTCTCGATGGGCGCCTCCAGCCCGCCCGGCAACAGTGCGTCATCAAGGAGCCCGACGCGCTGTGCGGCAAGTTTCAACCGAGTTGGGCACTTGCATCCGGTCTGCCAAGCAATCGCGTCTGCCAGCGTGCCCTGGGGAACGAAGCTGTCAGTGGCGATCCACGCGATTGGTCGCGCCGCGGGAGGATCGCAATCGATGCCTGCAAGCCGACGTAACAGGGTCGATTTTCCTGAACCGCTCGGACCGGAAATGGCCAACAGACCGTGCGAACGCTCGATGATGAACGCGTCGGCGTCCGAGTGCGGGAGGGCGGGAGCCGACGAGGCAACCGGATTGAGCACTTGATCAAGCGCCGCAGCGGCCGCCAGCCCTTCAGCTTTGGCGTGGTATTGTTCTGCGTAACGGCGAAAAGGTGCGAAGTACTCCGGTGCGATCATCAGAATGAACAGGCTCTGCCACAGCTCAAGATTCTTGAAGCCGGGAATTGCTGCCAGATGCAGATGGCCAAGCGCTAGGAATACAGCCAAGATGGCGATCGAGAGCGAGGCGAAGAAATCGATAATTCCGGCATTGACGAAGGCGATCTTGAGGACGTTCAGGGTGTTGTAAGCGTAGGCCTCAAGCTGTTCGTGCAGCTTAGCTGCTTCCGTGTTCAGGGAATGATTTGCGAGAATTGTGGGGAGGACGCGGATACGGTCGGCAAACTGACCAGCCAAGCGGCCAAAAGCCTTTTCCTGTTTCTCGGCGCGGCGGCGGATCGTGTCACCAACAAGCACGAAGAAGACGATCATCACGGGCGTCAATGCAAGGAGCGTGAGCGCGGCCTGCCAGGACACCATGATCAGAGCAGCAACAGCGAGCAGCGGTCCAATCGCCATCATGAGGGTCGCCACCTGATGGCTGATGACCAGTGTGGCGACTGCTTGCGGATGGCGTTGCATGCTCACGATGAAACGTCCAGCAGGCAACGCTTGGACAAGCCGGGCCGGTGTGACAGCTATCCGGTTGCGGGCGAATTCTCGCAAGCCGCCGGCGACGTGTGTTTCCCCGCGCGCTTGGCTTCGATCGGCTGCGAGACCTGCCACCGTCATCAAACCCAACAATCCGCAGATCGCCAGCGGCGTCCACTCCGATGCGGAAACACCCATGATGAGTTGCGCCACCAGCAGCGCAAGGAGGCCCGAGAAACACAAACGCGACGCAGTGCGAATGACCTGAATGGCGAGCGATTGCCGCAAATGGCGTGAGCCCAATCGCCGCGCCAACTCAAGCGTGGACTCACGCATCGAATGAGCCCCCTGTGCATCAGGCTCCGGCCAGTCCGCTCGTGTTTGGTTCATGCGCTGTTCCTCGCACTTCGACGATCGTCGATAATTGATCTATATCAAGCGTTGGCGTTGCCGTACCCGATAGGACGGTGAGATCCGCAGGGGAGTTTCCATGATCGACCAACACCTCGTCGAGCTATCGCGACTGCAGTTTGCGCTAACGGCCCTATACCACTTTCTCTTCGTGCCGTTGACGCTTGGGCTGTCCATCCTGATCGCCATGATGGAAACCGTCTACGTCATGACGCAAAGGGCGATCTGGCGCGATATGACCAAGTTCTGGGGTGTTTTGTTCGGCATCAATTTCGCACTCGGCGTCGCGACCGGCCTTACCATGGAGTTCCAGTTCGGTATGAACTGGGCCTATTACTCACACTACGTCGGCGATGTGTTCGGTGCGCCGCTTGCGATCGAAGGTTTGATGGCCTTCTTTTTGGAAGCGACTTTTGTCGGCCTGTTCTTCTTCGGCTGGGACAAACTTTCGTCGCGCGCACACATGATCGTGACTTGGTTTATGGCGTTGGGGACCAACCTTTCTGCCCTGTGGATACTTATCGCCAATGGCTGGATGCAAAACCCGGTCGGTTCCGCCTTCAACCCTGACACCATGCGGATGGAAGTCACCGACTTCGTCGCCGTGTTGTTCAACCCGGTCGCCCAAGCCAAGTTCGTGCACACTGTTTCGGCAGGCTATGTCTGTGGCGCGGTCTTCGTGTTGGGCGTTTCCGGATGGTATCTGCTGCAAGGGCGCCACATCGAGCTTGCCAAGCGCTCTTTCGTCATTGCTTCAGCCTTCGGTCTTGCTTCTGCTCTCTCGGTCATCGTGCTCGGAGACGAGAGCGGCTACGCGATCACCGATAACCAGAAGATGAAGCTGGCGGCCATCGAGGCGATGTGGGAGACCGAGCCAGCACCGGCATCGTTCACGCTGTTCGGCATCCCGAGCCAGGCTGCCAAGAAGACGTACCTCGGCATCCACATTCCGTGGCTCATGGGACTGATCGGCACGCGCTCCGTCGACACGCCAATCCCCGGCATCAACGAACTCGTGGAAAAGGCCAAAGGGCGCATCCGCAATGGCTTGGTCGCCTATGACGCACTCGAGAAACTGAAGGCTAAGAGCGGCGACGGGGCCGTGCGCGCCACCTTCGACGGCGCTTCCAAAGACCTGGGCTATGCCTTGCTGCTGAAGCAGTTCACGACCGATCCGCGCCAAGCCACCGAGGCGCAGATCAACGATGCCGCCTGGTCGACAGTGCCGCACGTGCCATCGCTCTTCTTTGCCTTTCGGTTGATGGTCTTGTGCGCCTTTGTTCTGCTGGCAGTCTTCGCCATCGCACTCTGGTATACGGCCCGCGAGGAGGAAGCTCCGCACTGGCTGTTCCGCATGGCGATTTTTGCGCTGCCGCTGCCTTGGATCGCCATCGAGGTGGGTTGGTTGGTTGCTGAGTTCGGCCGTCAACCTTGGATCATCGAGGGCGTGCTTCCGACATTCCTCGCGACATCCGAACTTGGTGTCTTCAATCTCTTGCTGACAATCACGGGTTTCACTTTGGTCTATGGGGTGCTCGCTGTGATCGAGGTGCGGCTGATGCTCGCCGCCATCCGCAAGGGCCCGGAGATAGCTGTGGAATTGGAAGCCATGGCGAACAGTGCTCTCGCGAGCGGTGCTCCGCGGCCGACCAAGTAATCCCAACGCACAGAGGAAAACCGCTGTGATCGACTTTCTCTTCGACTACGCCACCTTGCGGCTGATCTGGTGGTTGCTGCTCGGCATCCTGCTGATCGGGTTTGCCGTCACCGACGGCTTCGATCTTGGGGTCGGGGCACTACTGCCATTCGTTGCCAAGACCGACGCCGAGCGTCGGGTTGCAATCAACACGATTGGCCCGGTCTGGGAAGGCAATCAAGTCTGGCTCATCCTTGGGGGCGGTGCGATCTTTGCCGCCTGGCCGGCACTCTACGCGTTGAGCTTCTCGGGCTTCTACCTCGCAATGTTCATCGTGCTGTTGGCGCTCATTCTACGTCCGGTCGCCATCAAATACCGCTCCAAGATGCCGGACCCTAATTGGCGCACGCGGTGGGATTGGGCGTTGTTCGTCAGCGGAGCGGTCCCGGCGCTCATCTTCGGTGTCGCCGTCGGTAACACTCTGCGGGGCGCGCCGTTTCATTTTACCGACGAGTTGCGGCCGATCTATGAGGGCAACTTTTTTGGGCTGCTCAACCCGGCTGCCCTCTATTGTGGCGCCGTTTCCGTGGCGATGCTGCTCATGCACGGGGCTGCATGGCTTGTGCTCAAGGCCGAAGGTGCCGTGGCGGAACGCGCCAAGTCCATCGGGGCGAATGCCGCCATTGTTACCGCCGCGCTGTTTGCTGGCGGCGGTATTCTGGTCAAGCTTGGTGTGCTCGGCGGCTATCGTGTCACGACACCGATCGTCTGGACCGCGCCTTCAAATCCGTTGCACAAAGTAGTTGTGGCGGATGCCGGTGCTTGGTTTCAGAACTTTCAGGCACATCCTGTGTTGTGGCTGGTGCCGCTGCTGGGCGTGCTCTGCCCAGTTCTGGCGTCGCGTTGGTTCAGATCGGGAAGCGAGGGACGAACGCTCCTCATCTCAAAGCTTGGCATTGCCATGATCATCGCCACGGTCGGTGTCGCAATGTTTCCAATTCTGCTGCCGTCGAGCAGCAACCCATCCCACTCGCTTACCGTTTTCGACGCATCTTCAAGCCGTGCAACGCTGCGCAACATGCTTCTGGCGACGGCCCTCCTGCTGCCGGTCGTGCTTGCCTATACGGCATGGGTCTACCGGGTGCTGTGGGGCAAGGTCAGTGAAGACAGTGTCAAAAAAGCCGGTTCGGCTGCCTACTGAGATCAAATGGAGGATCTTGCAACATGTGGTATTTTTCCTGGATCCTCGGCCTCGGGCTTGCCGCGACCGTCGGTATCCTGAATGCACTCTGGTATGAACTTCGTGTCGTGCGCGACAAGCCGACCGAGGAGACATTGCCGCTGTCGACACCATGATGGGACCCCGTCAACCAGCACTGAATTGCCAGTTGGCCGAAAGCAGCCCGGCAGACGTTATTGCGTCAGATCAGTGCTGCATATATTTGACGCACGGGCCTCAGGAAAAGCTCCGCCTGTGCGCCGTGTTGGAGCGCATCGCGGACAGCCTGCCGGCGGGTGTGGTTACGAATAATCGCAGGTGAGCGCCTGTAGTGGTTAGTATCAATGCCGAAGTGATCGGTTTTCGGCTCAGTCGCCCGCGCACGTTCGCAGTCGACTTAGATCATCAACAATGACGTGCCGATTGTTTTCAATGCGAATGATCCCGGTCGTACGCAACCGGGTCAACTGCCTGCTGACGGTCTCAATGGTCAACCCCAGAAAGTCGGCAATATCGCCCCGCAGCAGCGGCAGGTCGAACGTGGCGGAGCGTTGCGTCGCATCCGCTGCCGGATCCAAGTTGGTCGCGATCATCAGCAGAAAACTCGCCATTTTTTCGCTCGCGGTCTTGCGTCCGAGCGTCACCATCCAGTCGCGTGCCTGGTCGAGTTCCTTCAACGTCTGCCGCAGCAAACGATGCTCCAGATCGGGCTGTTGCGCCATCATGCGTTCGACTGCTCCACGCGAAAACGAGCAGAGGTCGACGTCGGTTGCCGCTTGCGCCGTGAGAGTGCTCTCCTTGCTGAACGGGCGTCCGACGAAATCAGGCGCGAACTGCAAACCAACGATCTGCTGACGTCCATCGGATAACGTTTTGCTCAATTTCACGACGCCGGAAAGCAGGTTTGAGTATCGGTGGATCTGCACGGCGTCGCCAACCAGCTCGTCGCCTTCGGTGGCTTTATGCTTGATTGATTGCGCGGCGAGGGTTGTAAGCTGCTCCGGCGTGAGTGCGCCGCAAACACCGCGATGTCGCGCCTCACACGACACGCACAACACGGGAATGCCGCTCGTATGAATATCTTGACGTAGTGTGTCGGCCATGCACTCGCTTTCAAAAGCTCTACCGTACTGGCGTCAATTTCCCCTCCAACGCGACTGCGATGGCGGTGGCATTGTGATGGATTGGATAGTGTTCAGCTCAATCCTTGGTGTTCGTAAGCAATGCATGCCGATGGGGCTAAGCCGATGCGCCAACTTCAAAGCCTAAGCGACACGTGATGGGATGGCAAATCTCGTGCTGTATCCTCGTGCTGTGTCCGTCCCAAAACGCGGAAGTTTCGGAGTGTTTGTCTGCAGCAACTCGTCAAAGGTATCACCGGGATCTATACCGGGTAAGATCCGTGATACTTTGCAAATGCGCGCAGGGCGCTGGATCGGCATCGTGCGATGCCATTGCGATCCCGTAGCCGGATCAAAAGTTCTTTAAGTTGTTGATTTTTATGGTGCTGTGAGAGAGGATTGAACTCTCGACCTCTCCCTTACCAAGGGAGTGCTCTACCACTGAGCTACCACAGCGAACCCTGGCCTTCGGCGACGCGGCGAAGCGGCGGCGGGAAGTACCTGCGGCTCCCAATAGCCCACTCGCACCGGGTCTGCAACCGCCTTTGTTGGTGGCCACGCGCCGGCTGCAGCATTTCAAGTGATTGCAGAGCAATATACCAGCAAAAGCGGGGTAGTTGCGGACACGATTTTCGCCGCCGCTCCTGCGGGTTTTGGCGTTATTGCGATTTGATGATGTCGATGACGGCGTCCGCCATCTCGCGGCAATTGGCCTTGCCGCCCATGTCGCGGCTGCGAGTCTTGGTTTCGGCGAACAATGTTTCGATCGCCTTCTCGATTGCTTGGGCTGCGTCGTGGTGGCCGAGATGATCGAGCATCATGGCACCCGACCAGATCTGCCCGATAGGGTTGGATATGCCCTTGCCGGCAATATCCGGTGCCGAGCCATGCACAGGCTCGAACATGGACGGGAAATCGCGCTCCGGGTTGATGTTCCCGCCAGGCGCGATGGCGATGGTGCCGGTCGTGGCAGGACCGAGGTCGGACAGGATGTCGCCGAACAAGTTCGAGCCGACAATGACGTCGAACCAATCCGGGTTGCGCACCAGATGCGCGGTGAGGATGTCGATGTGGAACTGGTTCGTCTTGACCTTGGGATACTCTTTTGACACATCGGCGAAGCGCTCGTCCCAGTAGGGCATCGAGATCGAGATGCCGTTGGACTTGGTGGCGCTGGTGACTTCGCGGCGCTTGCGTTTCATGGCCAATTCGAAGGCGTAGCGCATGACGCGCTCGCAGCCCTTCTTGCTGAATACCGCTTGCTGAATGGCGGCTTCCTGATCGGTGCCTTCGAACATGCGGCCGCCGATGGAGGAATATTCGCCCTCGTTGTTTTCGCGCACGATCCAATAGTCGATATCGCCGGGCTTGCGATCGGCGAGCGGCGACTTGACGCCCTCGAACAAGCGCACGGGGCGCAAGTTGATGTATTGCTGGAAACCGCGCCGAATGGGGATCAGCAAGCCCCATAGCGAAACGTGATCGGGCACGCCGGGAAAACCGACGGCACCCAGGTAGATGGCGTCGCTGTCGCGGATGCGGTCGAGCCCGTCGGCCGGCATCATCGCACCCTTTTTTTTGAAGCGCTCGCAATTCCAGTCGTGGCTGTCCCACTTGAAGGCGATATCGAACTTGCGTCCCACCGCCTCCAGCACGCGAATGCCTTCGGGCACGACTTCATGCCCGATGCCGTCACCTTCGATGACGGTGATGTGCAGTTTATTGGACGTGTCTTTTTTTGTTTTGGCCACGATCGGTCCTTTGTCAGTGGGTGTTGTCAGGCGTTGAGGCGGACACGGATGCCTTCACCGGCGAGCACCAGGAATGCGCCTGCAAGGCCGACATTCTTTAGAAAGAAGGCGATCTGCGCTTGCAATTGCTCAGTGGGAACGGCCCAGAAATTGTGGAAAAGACCAGCCGTCAGCAGGCAGTAGATTGCCAGTAACAGAGCAACCGGCGTCGTCAGGAAGCCGATGACTATCAGAATACCAGCGGCCAACTCGAACGCGATGACCATATAAGCCAGCATCTGTGGCTGTGGCAGGCCGCGGCTGCCGATGTAGCCGGCGAGGCCCGCGACACCGCCCGCATCTATGCCGGCCTTGATCTTGAGCAAGGCAGAGACGACGAAGAATAGACCAAGCAGAACCCGGCCGATGGTGACGAACAATGTATGCATGATAACCCCCGGTTCAGTTGCACTCTCGACGCAGCGCCAATGCCTCGCGCGAACTTCCATCGATAGGCACTATGCGATCATCGTTGTTGCTTTCATGACAGGCGTCGAATTTGTTCTAAGGTGCGAACAGTGCCGGGATGCCGCGAAGTCGTCAATGCAGGCGACAAGCGAGTGGCGCGTGTCAGCGGTCGTTACCGAGCGTCGATACGACGAGATCGAGAAGTTCGTGCGGATAATCAGTTGAGCCGAGGGCACCGCGACTGAGGGCATCCGCGCGATGGGCCGGCTTTGAACCTTCGGCGGAGTACAGAACATAGGGCACATTATTTTCGGACTTGCGAATGGCTTCGAGCAACTGATAGCCGGCGAATTTTTCGCTACCGCGCCCCATGTCGGAAATGACGAGATCGTAGGAGTGGTGGGCAAGTGCGGAGAGGCCTGCGTCGGTGCTGGTGACCTGATCGACGACGAGGCCAATCTTGCGCAGCGCGGTCGCCTCATTGTCGTTGTTTGTCGGATTGTCGTCGACCCACAAGATGGCGCGGCCGATCAGGTTTGACTGATCTTCGGGCGTGAAGGCGCGCGCAATAATCGTGTTGAGCTTGTCGAGATCGGCAGTGGGCTGCGAGCGTTCGCCGGGCTTGCGCGTGGTATCTTTTAGCGCGCGCTCGCGGGTGGCGCGGCTCATGGCGATGGCCACTTCCTTTTGCGCCAACGTCACATTCATGCCGAACAGCGACATGCTCGCGACGTTGCCGCGCCGCCAGGCGAAGAGCAAGAAACCGAACGACGCCAGCCATCCGATCAAGCTGACGGCCGAACTCGCTGCCTGCATGGCGTCGAAGACGGCCTTGTGACTGTTAATATAGCCAACGACATCTGGCATGACCCGCCCCCCGGCGCGGAAGCCTACGGGACTACGATACGCGCTTTTTCGGCGCGATCAGATCGGTGATGGTGCCTTCGTACATTTCGGCGGCCATCGCCACGGTTTCCGACAGGGTCGGATGCGGATGGATGGTGAGGCCGACGTCGCTCGGATCGGCACCCATCTCGATGGCCAGACAGACTTCGGCGATCAGATCGCCGGCGTTCGGTCCGACGATGCCTGCGCCGATGATGCGATGCGTATCTTCGTCGACCAGCACTTTTGTTATGCCTTCATCGCGGCCGAGGGCGAGCGAGCGGCCGGACGCAGCCCACGGGAACACACCCTTGCCGACCTTGAGGCCTTTGGCCTTGGCTTCCGCTTCCGTTAGGCCGACCCAGGCGATCTCTGGGTCGGTGTAGGCGACGGACGGAATGACCTTGGCATCGAACGCGCTCTTCAGCCCGCTGGCGACTTCGGCCGCGACCCGAGCCTCGTGCGTGGCCTTGTGGGCCAGCATCGGCTGGCCGATGACGTCGCCGATGGCAAAAATATGGGGCACGTTGGTACGCATCTGCTTGTCGGCCGCGATGAAGCCGCGATCGTCGACCGCCACGCCGGCTAATTCGGCTGATATCATTTTGCCGTTCGGCTTGCGGCCGACGGCGACGAGCACCATGTCGAATTGATCGGTGGTTTTGCCGTCGGGACCGTCGAACGCAACGGCGAGGCCTTCGGGGTTGGCCGCGACGCCGGTGACTTTGGTCTTGAGGCGGATCTTTTCATAGCGCTTCTCAATACGCTTCATCAGCGGCGCGACGATATCCTTGTCGGCGCCCGGAATGATCTGATCGAGGAGTTCCACGACCGTTACCTTGGAACCGAGCGCGTGATAGACCGTCGCCATTTCCAGACCGATGATGCCGCCGCCGAGAACGAGCAGGCGTTTGGGGATCGACTTCAGTTCGAGTGCGCCGGTGCTGTCGATGACGCGCGGATCGTCATGCGGGATGAACGGCAGAGTGACGGCTTCGGAGCCGACCGCGATGATCGCAGTATCGAACGAGACGGTGGTGGTGCTGCCGTCGGCCGCGTGCACGGTCAGCGCATGCGGGCCGGTGAATTTGCCGACGCCGGTGACGACAGTGACTTTGCGGGCTTTGGCGAGTGCGGCTAGGCCGCCAACCAGTTTCTTGACGACGCCGTCTTTCCAGCCACGCAGCGCCGCGATATCGACTGCAGGTTTTGAGAACCGTAGGCCGTGGGCGCTCATCTCCTCGGTTTCGTCGATGACTTTGGCTGCATGCAACAGCGCTTTGGAGGGAATGCAGCCGACGTTGAGGCAAACGCCGCCGAGCATCGGCCAGCGCTCGACCAGCACGACTTTTTTGCCGAGGTCGGCTGAGCGGAACGCTGCGGTATAACCGCCAGGACCGGCACCCAGCACCAGCACTTCGGCGTGCAAGTCGCCTTTGGTGATGGCGGCGGACGGTTGGGGCGCGGGGGTCGCCTTAGTCGCCGATGAAGTTGCCTGAGGCGGTCCAGCTTTTGCGCTGCTTGCGGCTGAAACCGCACTGGTGGTGGCCGCGTCCGCCCACGTCGCGATCACGCTGCCCATCGACACCTTGTCGCCGGGTTTCAACCGCACCTCGCCGATGACGCCGGCGCGCGGGGCCGGCACGTCGAGCGTCGCCTTGTCGCTTTCCAGCGTGACGAGCGGTTCGTCGGCCTCGACCGTTTGGCCCGCTTTGACGAGCACCTCGATGACCGGAATATCCTTGAAGTCGCCGATGTCTGGAACTTTGATCTCATTGCTCATGGGGGACTCGCTCGTTTGTCGATCAGGTCACGTGCAATCGTCACAACTAGGGTCGTTCCGGTTTTAGTTGAATCGCGGAACGACCATAACTCTTTGTTTTATCATACTTTTTATCGGAAAACCGCTCACGCTTTATCCGGAAGCACTCTAGGTGGGGCAAGCCCTTTGCGCGAGCCAACCGCCTCAGCGACAATGCTCGCGATGTTGGGTCGCGCAAAGGGCTTGACCCATCCTACGTCAGAGCGACGGCTGCCTACAAAATCAAGCGCCTGAGATCTTCGAGGGCTTGGGCGAGTTGTTTGGTGAAGCGGGCGGCAGCGGCACCGTCGATGACGCGATGGTCGTAGGATAGGCACAGCGGCAGCATCAGGCGCGGCACGAATTCCTTACCGTTCCAGACGGGAGCCATCTTCGCGCGGGCGACGCCGAGAATGGCCACTTCCGGCGCATTGACGATGGGCGTGAACGCCAAGCCACCAATGCCGCCCAGCGACGAGATGGTGAAGCTGGCACCTTGCATTTCGGAGGCGGCCAGCTTGCCGAGCCGGGCGCGCTCGGAAATCTCGCCCAGTTCGTGGCTGATTTCAAGGATGCCCTTGCGGTCGATATTTTTCAGCACTGGAACGACCAGCCCGTCGGGTGTGTCGACGGCGACGCCAATGTTGTAATATTTCTTGAGGATCAGCGCGTCTTTCTGCGGCGACAGCGATGCATTGAAATCGGGGAATGCCTTTAATGTGGCGACCGACGCTTTCATCAGAAAGGGTAACATCGACACGCGATAACTGACTTTTTCGGCTTTTGCGGCGGTGTCGAGTTCGCGGCGATATTTCTCGATTTCGGTGATGTCGGCTTCGTCTGTATGGGTGACGTGCGGAATGTTCAACCACGAGCGATGCAGATGCGGTCCGGACAACCGCTTGATGCGCGACAGCTGCTTGGTTTCGACCGGTCCGAATTTGGTGAAATCGATCACCGGAATTTCAGGAATGCCCATGCCGCCGGCTGCGGGCGACGCGCCGCCGCCGCTCAGCGATTTTTTGATGTCGTCTTTGGTGATGCGGCCCTTTTCGCCACTGCCTTTGATGCGGCTCAGATCGATGTCGAGTTCGCGGGCGAGACGGCGGACGGACGGACTGGCATGCGCGTTGCCGTAGTCGATCGGGGCTGGCAGAAAGCGGGTGGTCGGCTCGGTCGGCACGTTCGGTGCAGCGGTGGTCGGTGGTGCGGGGCCGCCGGCGGATTGCGCGACGAGGGTCTGGCTCGCGGACGCAGTCGGCGATGGGGTGGTGCCGTTGGTACCCAGCCCTTCCATCCGCATGATGGCTGACCCCATCGATACCTTGTCGCCGACCTTGACGAGGATCTCAGCGATCCTGCCGGCGCTCGGCGATGGAACCTCCATCGTCGCCTTGTCGCTTTCGAGCGAGACGAGCGGATCGTCGATCTTGACCTCGTC
>JANXYD010000327.1 GCA_025350265.1 Hyphomicrobiaceae bacterium
GCACGATCGCCATTGGCGGGCGTGCTGTCTTTCTTGATGCGGCCGGCAAAGAAAGGATCTTGATCTTGAATGGTCCCCGGCAATGCACCGAAGTCCGCATCAACGAACACTCCGGCGAGATAATTGCTTGCGAACCTATGGTCAAATCCGAGGCCGATAGTACCGAACGTGCCCCGGCCGCCCTGTGTCTGCGTTACCGATAGACGCGGCACGCCCGTTCCCGGACTAACGGTTGTCGTATCAGCCGCCCACAGCCCGTAACCGGCGCCGCCGGAAATATAGGGGCCAGACCACTTCGGATCATCAGCTCTGGTCGGTGACGCAACGGCAATCGCCAAACCCGCTGCCAGTAGCGAAAACTTAGACTGTCCCATTTTTATGAGCCCGCGAGCGTAAATTGCCTCATCCAAACGCGGTACAAATATCGAGGCCCAAGTATACGCCTTCAGGCCGTCCGCAAACATCAAAGTGATTGCGGCTGCCAAAATACCCCACCCGAAGCGACATTTTTGCATCAGCAGCCGAAAATTGCAGCAAAGCGTCACTCAACTTAACATCCGCATTCGAACCGAACGCTTCAATCGTAAAATTTGGTCACCTTTGAGATTGCGACCCTTACTTCTTTGCCTCCAGCCTTGGCAGGAACCACGTCATCAACCCGATCAGCGGCAGGTATGAGCAGGCGACATAGACGGCCGACAGGCTGGTGAGATCGGCGACCTTGCCGAGCATCGCGGCGCTGAGTGCGCCGAGCCCGAACGTCAGGCCGTAGAACGCGCCTGCCACCATGCCGACTTTGCCGGGCAGCAGGTCGAGCGCATAGACCAGAATCGCTGGAAATGCCGACGCCATGATCATGCCGATGATCACGATCAGCACCACGGAGGCGGTCAGCCCCACATAGGGCAGCACCAGCGTGAACGGCAACGCGCCGAGGATGGAAAACCAGATGATCTCGTGCCGCCCGACGCGATCGCCGACATAACCGCCGATCAACGACCCCACCGCCTGCGACACCAGGAACACGAACAGCAACACCTGCGAGGTCTGCACCCCGATGTGGAATTTCTCGATGAAATAAAACGTCAGATAGTTGCTGAGGCTCGACGTGTACGCGCTTTTCGAAAACATCAGGACGATCAACACCAGCACCGGGATGGTCGTGTCGATGGATGATTGCAGCGTCCTGCCACCCGCTTTGCGCCCGCCATTCTGCTTGGCCATTTGCAACGAATGCGCCTGATACCAGCTGCCGACGCGATACAGCACCACCATCGCCACCAGCGCGATCACCGAAAACCAGGCGAGGCTTGATTGTCCGCGTGGCACCACGATGAACGCCGCCAGCAACGGGCCGATCGCCTGCCCCGTCTGCCCGCCGACCTGGAACAGCGATTGCGCGAAGCCGTGCCGTCCACCCGATGCCGCGCGCGCCATGCGCACCGCTTCCGGATGGAAAATAGACGACCCCGTGCCGACGATGGCCGAACCCAGCAAAAGCGCGCCGAAACTCCCGGCGCGCGACAGCACAAGCAGCCCCACCAGCGTGCAGGCCATGCCGACGATAGTGGAATAAGGCGACGGTCGCCGGTCGGTATAGATGCCGACCACCGGCTGCAACAGCGACGCTGTCAATTGGAACGCCAGCGTGATCAGCCCGACCTGCCCAAAACTCAGCCCATAGGTGGTTTTGATGATGGGATAGATCGCCGGAATCAGCGACTGCATCACGTCGTTGAGCAGGTGCGCGAACGTCAACGCCAGCACGAACGGAAAAGACGACGCTTGCGTCAGCGTGCTTTCTTGCGCCATCGGCGCTACCAGTTTCTGCACCCGTCTGCCTCGCGACCTTGGAGAATTGGGCAACCTGTCTGAATCACGGGGCCGCGCCAACCAACATGACAGCATAGCTGCCTTGTCAAACGCGTGCAGCCGACTTTTCAGCAGCCTCGATCAGCCGCGCTGCGGCCGATCGCGCGAGATCCACGACGGCAGTCACGCCCAGCACCTGCGCGTACGCGATGGCCCCTTCGTGCAGCATCATGATTTGTGCGGCGAGGCGCTTCGGCTCGGGCATACTGGCGGCCCGCACGAGTTCCTCGAAATAGGCAAGATAGAGCCGCTTATGCAGCCGCACTTGCTGAAACACCGGGTTGGCATCGTCACCGAATTCGGCGGCTGCAGCGACGAACGGACAGCCCCTGAAATCACTCGCGTTCAGCCATATATCGAGTTGGTCGAACGTGGCGAGCACCCGCCCACGCGGGTCTTTCGTGGCTGCCTCGACGAACGATCGCAACTCTTCCCGCGCCATTTCGTCGGCTTTCGCCAGCGCCGCGACAATCAACTCGTCCTTGCTCTCGAAGTATCGATAAAGCGTCGTCTTGGCGATTCCTGCTTCCGCCAGCACCACGTCGATACCAGTCGCGTGATAGCCGTTTTTGCTGAACAGCCGCATGGCGATGTCGATCAGATGATCCCGCTTGTCGGCCCGACGCATAACAACCCCTTTTCGATACTGACTTGTACTTAAATTGGCTTAGGTAAAGAGCTTTGGCAAGTGCGATCACCAGTTTTATCCAGAAAAATCAACAAAATTGGCTTTTTGTGTAAAGCCAGTCTCGCATCACCGTGATTAGACGTGATTTGAAAAAGAGGACCAGTCGTTCTACATATCAGTCATCGACGAGCGAATGAGACTTCAAACGTCAGCAGCCGCCGACCACTTTTAACTTACCGAGAAATGCCTGCCATTGTCGCACTGGAGACAAAACATGCGAAAACTCATCGCAGCCGTCGTCGCCCTGACCGTTATCAGCACCGCAACGGCACCATCCTACGCGTTCGACGCGAAAACCTTCTGGGATCAGCATCAACAGCAGCAAAACGGCTGACCCTGTCCCGCGCAATTTGAAAATATGAAACCTCCAAAAAAATCAGGAACACATCATGAGCAAGATCATCGCAGCCCTCATCGCCTTGACCGTCGTCACCGCAGCCGCAGCGCCGTCCTATGCGTTCGGCCCCAATGACCTCCAGACCACAGCAAGCGAGAAGTAAGTCGCGCGCAGAACAGCGTCTCGAAATAGTTGACGGACTCAAAGGCCAACCATTACGCAAACGCCCTCGGACATGCTCCGGGGGCGCTTGCATGCGCGCCGGCGCAACGCATTGCGCATGCCACTAATTGCCAGTCCTGCGGCAGTTGCGCCGGGGTGCGACATTTGGCATGGTCGCAAGGCAAATCAGGCCGGAGATGGGTGATTCTGTGGGCAGGAGCGGCATTGCCACGTTAGGCGTGTACCGCGGCACCCCCACGCACCCATTGCGCCTCGGTTGGTAACGTCACTGCCGGTTCCGGCACTCACTTTTCGGGGATTATCAAATATGGACAATGTCATGTGGGCGATTATCGCCTGCGGTCTGCTATCGCTCGTGTACGGTTACGTGACCGGCGTGCAGATCATGAAGGCCGATCCCGGCAACAAACGCATGCAGGAAATCGCCGGCTACGTGCAAGAAGGCGCGGCCGCTTATCTCAACCGCCAATACACCACGATCGCCATGGTCGGCGTAGTGGTGTTTCTGGCGCTCGGCCTGTTGCTCGGCTGGCTGCAGGCCTTTGGCTTCCTGATCGGTGCGGTGCTTTCAGGTCTCGCCGGTTACATCGGCATGAACGTTTCCGTACGCGCCAACGTCCGCACGGCGCAGGCCGCGATGGGCTCGCTCGCGGGCGGCCTAGACATGGCGTTCAAGTCCGGCGCGATCACCGGCATGCTGGTGGCTGGCCTCGCGCTGCTCGGCGTCACCTGCTACTTCGCGTTCCTCGTCTTTCGCCTCGGCTATAAGCCGGATTCGCGCGTCGTCATCGACGCCCTCGTCGCGCTCGGCTTCGGCGCCTCGCTGATCTCGATCTTCGCCCGTCTCGGCGGAGGCATCTTCACCAAAGGCGCAGACGTCGGTGGCGATCTCGTCGGCAAGGTCGAAGCTGGCATTCCCGAAGACGACCCCCGCAACCCCGCCACGATTGCCGACAACGTCGGCGACAACGTCGGCGATTGCGCAGGCATGGCAGCCGATCTGTTCGAAACCTACGTCGTGTCGGTCGTGGCGACGATGGTTCTCGCCGCCATCTTCTTCGCCGGAAAAGATACTCTGTACGCGACGATGATCTATCCGCTGGCCATCTGCGCGGCCTGCTTGTTGACGTCGATTGCCGGCACCTACTTCGTCAAACTCGGCACCAACAACTCGATCATGGGCGCACTCTACAAGGGCTTCATCGCCAACGCGCTCTTGGCCGTCCCCGCACTCTATCTGGCGACCGATCGCGTGATCGGCATGCAGACGGCGTTTACAGCGCCCGGTGGCAAGATGTTCACCGGCTGGCAACTGTTCGAGTGCGGGCTTGTCGGCTTGCTCGTGACCGGTCTGCTCGTGTGGATTACCGAATACTACACCGGCATCGGCTATCGTCCGGTTCGCTCGATCAGCCAGGCTTCGGTCACCGGTCACGGCACCAACGTCATTCAAGGTCTGGCAGTCAGTCTTGAATCGACCGCCCTGCCCACACTCGTCATCGTCGGCGGCATCCTGTCGACCTACAGCCTCGCCGGCTTGTTCGGCACCGCGATCGCCGTCACCACGATGCTCGGCCTCGCCGGCATGGTCGTTGCGCTCGACGCGTTCGGCCCCGTCACCGATAACGCCGGTGGTATTGCCGAAATGGCCGGATTGCCAAAGGAAGTGCGCAAGGCCACCGACGCGCTCGATGCGGTCGGCAACACGACGAAAGCCGTCACCAAGGGTTACGCGATCGGCTCGGCCGGTCTCGGTGCACTGGTGCTGTTCGCTGCGTATTCGAGCGATTTGCAATACTTCATCAACGCGGCCAACGCCAACGGGTCGACGCAGTTCCAGTACTTTAAGGGCGTCACCATCAACTTCGGCCTCGACAACCCCTACGTCGTCGTCGGCCTATTGCTGGGCGGCCTGATCCCCTACCTATTCGGTGGCATGGCAATGACGGCCGTCGGCAAGGCCGCAGGCTCCATCGTCGAGGAAGTGCGTCGCCAGTTTAAGGCGAAGCCGGGCATCATGTTGGGCACCGACAAGCCGGACTACGGCGCAGCCGTCGACCTGCTCACCAAAGCCGCGATCAAGGAGATGATTCTGCCGTCGCTACTGCCGGTGCTGGCACCGGTCGTGGTCTACTTCTTCATCAACTGGATCGCCGGTGGCGGTGCAGCCGGTCATGGCCATGCATTCTCCGCCGTCGGCGCGATGCTGTTGGGCGTGATCGTGACAGGCCTGTTCGTCGCCATCTCGATGACGTCTGGCGGCGGCGCATGGGACAACGCCAAGAAGAGTTTCGAGGACGGCTTCGTCGATGCCGATGGCAAGAAGCACATGAAGGGCTCGGAAGCTCATAAGGCCTCCGTCACCGGCGACACCGTCGGCGATCCCTACAAGGACACCGCTGGTCCGGCCGTCAACCCGGCGATCAAGATCTGCAACATCGTCGCGCTGCTGTTGCTGGCCGTGCTCGCCCACGGTTGATCGCCCTGCCACACTGAAACTGAAAAGGGGAGC
>JANXYD010000338.1 GCA_025350265.1 Hyphomicrobiaceae bacterium
AGTTCCGGAAACTCCGCGGCATGACGTTGCAATACCTGGCTCAGAAAGTTGGGACGACCGCGCAGACCATTCAGCGTTTGGAAACGGGCAACATGACCGTGTCGCTCGACTGGTTGTGCCGGATCGCTGACGTTTTCGGAATGCCGGCTGCTGCCTTACTCGTCACAGACACAACTGCCAGCGTGTCGATCGTCGGAGATGTCAATGCACGTGGCGATGTCGTGGTCGCCAGTCCCACGGCACCGGTAAGGACCCTGTCGCTCGTCGTCGCGACGCCGACGCCGATCGCCGTCCGCGTGAGCGAAACAATTGGTCCGTTCACCGTCGATACGATGCTGATCGCCAACAAGCTGGAGTTCGATCCCGACGTGCTGATCGAGCAGCGCGCATGCATCATCGGATTGAAATCCGGCCGGACCATTGTTCGACAGGTCAGTTGCACCGCTGACGGAGTCGTATTTTTGGCGCTTGGTTTGCCAGCTCCTGGTGACGCAGATGGCAACGACGTGAACGCGATCGAATGGGTTGCACCCATCGTGATGGCCGTCCGCTATTTCTGAGGCGCGCCAGCTTCATATTAAGGATGGCGAGCAAAAAGCGAGCTGGAGTTATCCCCGCTATTTCCGGTTGTGAGAGCATCGTCAGATGCGATCACACCCCCGAATTCGACCCGACTCCCAACGTTACCCTGCACCCACGCGTCCGCCGCCGAAGGCCTACGACCGTGCGCGGGACCTGCCGCAACTGCTGCCCACCTGGCCGGCCGATATCGCCGATGTCAGCCTAGGAGCAAGGTCAAAGCTCATCGAGCGGCTGCAAACGGCGCTGCGTAGTGAACGACGCGCCGGGTTGGCCGGGGCTTGGTGGTACAATCTCGCCCGGCACCATCAGCTGTTGATCGCCTATCGGGCAGAACTGTCGGCGCTCAAAGCGGCGTCAGGGCCAATGACGAAAGCCGCGCTCCCGACCAGCGCCAGGCATCCGCTCCGCTGATCGCTCACTTTTTGCGGCGCGTGCCCAAGCCCATTTTCTTCGCGAGCTGGGAGCGCGCCTCGGCGTAATTTGGCGCGACCATCGGATAATCGTGCGGCAAGCCCCACTTGTCACGATATTCCTCCGGCGAAAGATTATAGTGGGACCGTAGATGCCGCTTTAGCGATTTGAATTTTTTGCCATCTTCAAGGCACACGAGATAGTCGGCGGTAACCGAGCGTTTGATCGAGATCGCCGGGCGCGGATCCTCCCGTGGCACGCTGTCGATATCAACATCGACGCTATTCAGCGTCGCGTACACGTGCCGGATCAAGTTGCTCATCTCCGGCACCAAAACGGTATGGTTGCCAATATAAGCGGAGACGATCGACGCCGTCAGCTCAAGCAAATTAGCCTTGGAATTTTGCGTCGTCATCAGATCCTCTGGAAAGTGTCGCAACGACAGAAAACACCGCCTGCCCCAGGCACCGAGGCAGATTTAGTAACCTGTGCCGTAAAACTAAGTCTTAAATCACTTCTGTTCGGGTGACAATGCTAGCGGAAAGATTTGAGGCAATTTGTTCTTGTAATAGTTGTCAAAAGGTAAAATTCATACGCCTTGTACTCAACGTAGTAGAATTTTCTACTTGATGCCGAGATCTGTGCCGCTCCGTCCGGCTGGCGTTGCACAGCCAGTTCCGCGCGCCCATATTGCTCGTTATCCGTCGTGAATTCTGTTATCCGGATCATCGAAGAGGTCGTGATGTCCCCCCAAAGCAAGCCCGCAAATCCAACCAAGCTCGTGAAATCCGACGCGGAGTGGCAAGCCCAGCTGTCGCCTGAGGCGTTTCGCGTCGCCCGCCAGCACGCGACCGAACGGCCGTTTTCGAGCCCGCTGGATGCAGAAAAACGCGACGGCGTCTTCGCCTGCGTCTGCTGTGGCGAACCGGTCTTTGTCGCCGAAAAGAAATTCGACAGCGGCTGTGGGTGGCCGAGTTTCACAGCGCCCGCCAAGCCCGCAGCCATTGAAACCGAAACCGACACCACGCATGGCATGCGACGCACCGAGGTCCATTGCGCCAAGTGCGACGCCCATCTCGGTCATGTTTTTCCCGACGGGCCTGGCCCTGAGGGTTTGCGCTATTGCATCAACGGCGTCGCCTTGGATTTCAAGGCCGGCGAAAAGCCATGATCGGTCGGACCGCAACCGTGTCTTTCTGGCCCTGATCTCATAACCTTTGGCGCATCGATCAATGACCGCACCACTTGCCGCACGACCACCCCACGCACCGAAGCGACCCGTCACGGTTGATCATCACGGCGTGGCCCTGACCGACGACTACGGCTGGCTCAGGGCCGAGAACTGGCAGGACGTGATGCGTGATCCGGAGGTGCTCGCCCCCGATATCCGCGCCCACCTCGACGCGGAGAACGCCTATACCGAGGCGGCGCTCGCCGACACCGCCGCGCTACAGCAGCGCCTGTTCGAAGAGATGAAGGGGCGCATCAAGGAGGACGACAGCTCAGTGCCCGCCCCCGACGGGCCGTGGGCGTATGCGTCGAGCTATGTCACCGGCGGACAATATCCGCGCCTCGTTCGCAGCCCCCGCGACGGCGGCGAGGAAAGCGTGCTGCTCGACGGCAACACGGAAGCGGCGGGGAAAGAGTATTGGCAGCTCGGCTCGGCGTCCCACTCGCCTGACCACGCCCTCCTCGCCTACGCAGTCGACGACAAGGGCTCGGAACTCTACACGCTGCGGTTCCGCAATCTCGCCACCGGCCAGGATCTGCCTGACGCAATTCCCGACACCCGTTCCGCCGAATGGGCCTCAGACAGCCGCACCTTGTTTTATGTGCGCATGGACGAAAACCACCGTCCGCTGTCGGTCTGGCGCCACCACCTCGGTACGCCCACCGCCGACGACGTGTTGGTCTACGAGGAAGCCGACAAGGGATTTT
>JANXYD010000345.1 GCA_025350265.1 Hyphomicrobiaceae bacterium
AGCGCGCCACCCGAGACCAGGCCGCGTTTGATCGAGGAGGCGTCGCGGCCGGCCTCGTTGGCTTTGTCGAGCAGGATCTTGAGGTAGTCGGGCACGCCCGCGTAGACGGTCGGCTTCAAATGCGTGATGGCATCGAGTTGCTGTTCAGTGTTGCCGGGGCCGGCGGCGATGACGGCACAACCCAGGGCGCGCGCGCCAGCATCCATGATCCAGCCGCCGGGCGTCAGATGATAGGAGAACGTGTTGTGCACGATATCGCCGCGCCTGACGCCGGCTGCATAGAGCGCGCGCGCCGAACGCCACCAATCCAGGCCAAGACCTTCAGGTTCGAAGATGGGGCCAGGGGACATCATGATACGGCCCATCGCTCCCGCGGCGTCGGTGGCGAAACCGCCAAACGGCGGGCGTTTGGATTGCAGATCCTTGAGGGCGGCTTTTTTGAGCAGCGGCAAGGCGGCGAGCGCGGCGCGATTGTTGATCCTGGAGACGTCGATGCCGGCGAGATGTGTGGCCCACCCGGGGGCCAATTCGACGGCGCGCGTGAGCAGGCTTGGAAGCATGCCGAACATCGACTGCTCCCTGGCAGCGCTAGAGCGCGTCTCGAGATGATCGAAATGGGTCGTCGGCATCGGCGCAATCTTTCGCTGCGGGTGTGTGGGGTTGATAACGGGGAGCGCGGCGGCCGGTCAAGTTGGGCGAAGGTTTGGGTGCGGCGTCAATTCTTGCTCAGCAATTCACTTTCGATATCGACATCGATTTCGTCCGACACGAGGGGCGCGCCGCGACCCATGCCCCACGCGCTCCGCAGCACTTGCGTCTTGGCCGAGAATGCAGCCGCCTTCTTGCCCGCGTACGCTGGGTTGGCGTCGCCCGAGGGATGGTCCCCAAGCACATTCAGCGTCACTTTCAAGACAACGTTTTCGATTGGCCGAGGATTTCGAGATCACCGGCGACGTCGGCGGTTTTTTCGCCGGTGCGTGTCACTTCAGTCGAGCGGAATGTGATGGTCGGATAGGTGGTCGCATTGAAAAAATCCGGACCGCGCAGAATACGGTCGAAGTTCTCGACCCCGGATTGCAGCGAATTGGCGCGAATGACGACGTTGACGCTGCTGTTCTCCGGATGCTCCAGATCGAGGTCGACCGAGCCATCGACGGCGTTGAAACGTGCGGTCTGTCGCGACAGTCCCAAGTGCGACCAGGAGAAAAGAATGGCGGTGTAGCCTTTGTCGAATTGGAACGGTTCGGCGCGTACAGGATGGGTTGTGAACGTCAATAGGGAGGTGGCCGCAAAAGCGGCAGCCTGCAAGGGATTGCAAAAGCGAATTGACATGGTTTGGGCCTGCAAGTCGGATGAGCGGAAATTCGGGCGTTACAATTTATGCTGTAGCACACCAGGCGCTGGGCCGATGCCGAACAGGCGGCCGTCGATAATCAGCAAGGATGCGGCGATGATGGCAGCGCCAGCGAGCTGATGCGGCAGCAAGGCCTCGCCGAAGATCATCGCGCCGAAAGCGATGGCCGTGACCGGGATCAACAATGTCACCAACATCGCATTGTTGGAGCCGGCTTCCGCCATGATGCGAAAAAACAGGATATAGGCAAGGGCCGTCGAGATGATGCCGAGCGCAAGAACGCAGCCGACGATCTCAGCGCTCGGCAGCGGCTGCAGCCAGAAGCGGTCATGCCAGCTGGCGAGCGGCAATAGGATCAGCGTCGAGCACGACAATTGCATCGCCGACGTGACGATGGGCGGGGTCTGCTTGAAGCGACGGCCCCAGAGACCGGAAAATCCATACGAGAGCGCGCCGCCCACGACCAGGAGCATGCCGAGTACGCTGGCCCGGTCGCCGACCAGCGCGGATGCGCCGACGAGTTCGGCGACACCGATAATGCCGAGGGCCACCCCGGCGAGCTTGTTGCGGCTGAGCTTTTCGCCGGCGAGAATGCGGGCGATCAGCAATGTCATCAACGGTGTGGTGGCATTTGCAACCGCTGCGAGGCCGCTCGGGATCATCGTCTGGCCCAGAAAAATAAGCGAAAACGGGATGACGTTGTTGAGCATCGCCATAACGGCGAAATCGCGTCGTTCAAGGGCAGTCGTAGGGAGTTGGTAGCCGAGCGCCCACACGGCTGCGAGGAGAACAGCCGCCGCGATCGCGCAACGCGCCAGGGTCAACGTCAGCGGTGCAATCGCGGTCAGGGACTGTTTGGAAAAGATGAAGCCGGCTCCCCACAGCACAGACAAGACGACCAGCATGATCCAGTGCTGCATACGCATGGGGTAACAGGCCTTTGCGGGAAATTAAAAGCCGGTGTATCCGCTCGATCGGCCCGAGGCCACCCGAAAAGGGTGAGGCGGTTGGCAGGGGCGGCCGGTGTCCGTAAGGTGGCCGATCGAAACCGAACTATCAGGGGCGCGCGGACATGACAGCGGAAATTTTCGACTATGTGATCGTCGGCGCGGGCTCGGCGGGCTGCGTGCTTGCCAATCGATTGAGCGAAGATGCATCGGTAACGGTGGCGCTGCTGGAAGCGGGCGGGCGGGATACCAACCCGTGGATCCACGTCCCCGCCGGCTACTATCGCAACATCAACAACCCGGCGATCACTACGCAGTATGGCTCCGGGCCCGAACCCGAACTCGGCGGCCGTATCGTCAACTGGCCACGCGGGCGCGTGCTCGGCGGTTGCAGCGCAATCAATGGCCTGCTGTATGTTCGCGGGCAGGCTGAAGATTTCGATGTGTGGCGTCAACTCGGCAATCCCGGCTGGTCGTTTCGTGACGTGCTGCCATATTTCAAGCGCGCCGAAAACCAGGAGCGCGGCACCGACGACTTGCACGGGGCGGGCGGCCCACTGTCAGTCGAGGACGTGCGGATGGAAAACCCGCTGTGCGAGGCGTTCATCAAATCAGCAGTGGCGGCCAGCGTGCCCTTCACGCGCGATTTCAATGGAGCGAGTCAAGAGGGCGTTGGGTATTACCAGCTGACCAACAAGAACGGACGGCGGTGTTCGACGGCGGTCGGCTATCTCAATCCGGTCAAGTCGCGGTCCAACCTCAAGATCATCACGGATGCCACGGTCGCGACTCTGACATTCGAGGGCAAGCGGGCGACAGGTGTTCGCGGTCGGTTCAGAGGCGTGCAGGGGGACATCAAGGCGCGGCGCGAAGTGGTGCTGGCGGCCGGCGCGATCGGCAGTCCGCAGATCTTGCAGTTGTCGGGGGTGGGGCCAGGCGGGGTTCTCAAGGCCGCGGGCATCGACGTGCGGCATGAACTGGCCGGGGTCGGTGCAAATCTGCAGGATCATTATCAGGCGCGTTTCATCTATGAGTGCCGCGCCAAAGGCAGCCTCAACGAGGTGTGGCACAGCTATTACAAGCAGCTCAAGGTGGGGCTGGAATATGCTTTGACGCGGCGTGGGCTGCTGACGATCGGGGCGGGCGTGGTCGGAATTTTCGCCAAATCGCGGCCGGATCTGGAGACGCCGGACGTGCAATTCCATTTCATGCCGCTATCGGCGGAGGGTTCGGGCCAGGGACTGCATACATTTCCGGGCGTTATCTCATCGGTGGCGCAACTGCGGCCGGAAAGCCGGGGAACGTTGCGGATCACGTCCGCAGACCCGGATGCAAAACCGGCCATCATTTCGAATTATCTGGCGGCGGAAGCCGATCGCCGCGTGCTGCTGGATGCGATGCGGCTCAACCGGCGGATCGTGGCGCAGAAGCCTTTCTCCGACATTGTGGTGCGCGAATATATGCCGGGGTTCGAGCTGTCGAGCGACGACGAATTGATGGCGTTCGCGCGTGCCAAGGGCACGACGATCTTCCATCCGTGCGGGACCGCGAAGATGGGTAGCGATGCGATGGCGGTGGTTGACGCGCGCCTCAGTGTGCACGGCCTGACTGGCGTGCGCGTGGTCGACGCATCGATCATGCCGACGATGACGTCGGGCAATACCAACGCTCCCACCATCATGATCGCGGAAAAGGCCTCTGACATGATCCGCGCGGATGCCAGGGCGCGGGTGGCTGCGTAAACGGACGGGGACGCCGCGCAAAACAACATCATCCCGTGCGCGATGCCGAGCGCGCACGGGATGACGGCAGCATAAATCAGCTCATATGCTGGCCGCCATTGATGGCGATGTTGGCACCGGTCAGAAAGGCGGCTTCGTCAGAGGCCAGATAGGCGACCAGACCGGCCACTTCGTCGGGCTTGCCGAGACGGCCCATGGGGATCTGCGGCAGGATCTTGCTGTCCAGCACGGCCTTGTCGATGGCCATCACCATCTTGGTGCCGATGTAGCCAGGCGAAATGGTGTTGACGGTTACGCCACGACGGGCGACTTCAAGCGCCAGTGCCTTGGTGAACCCGTGCATGCCAGCCTTGGCCGCTGAGTAGTTGGTCTGCCCGAACGCGCCCTTCTGGCCGTTGACCGACGATATATTGATCACACGGCCCCAGCCGCGCTCGACCATGCCGTCCATGACTGGCTTGGTCATATTGAACGTGCTGTCGAGATTGGTATGCATGACGGCATCCCAATCAACCTTGGTCATTTTCTTGAACGTGGTATCGCGCGTGATGCCGGCGTTGTTGACGAGCACGTCAACGGGCCCGAGATCCTTTTGAACCTTGGCGACAAGTGCCACGCAATCTTCGTATTGGGTGACGTCGGCCGGATAGCCGTGAAACTCGAAGCCCTCGGACTTCATCTGGCGGAGCCATTCGGCCGAAGTCTTATTCGATGGAGAATAGGTGGTGACGACCACATTGCCCATCGCGGCCATTTTCTTGCAGATGGCTTCGCCTAAGCCACCCATGCCACCTGTGACGAGTACGACGCGTTTTTTTCCCAGCATGTGGCTTTCCTCCGGATGTTCCTCTGCAACCGTTGCCGTTCACGTCGGTTCGCAAGCCGGAGCCTGCAGAATGTGCGTGTGATTGAGTGACAACGTGCCATTCTATTGGTCGCGCAGCGGAGGGCCAAAGGCAAGTCGAAATAAGTCGGCGGCCATGCCACTATAGTCTTTTGAGACCGGCCTCACGGCGTACCGTTGCGGCCGTGGGTACGGAAAGCAGGCCGCAAGTGGAGGCGATCGTAGTAGGCGGTAACGGCCGGCAGAGTGGGTTTTTCGAATTTGAGCGTAAACCAGCGATTGACGACCATACCGGCCGGAATATCGGCAATGCTGAAGGCGTCGCCCATCAAAAAGGGGCCGTGCGCGGCAAGCTGCTTTTCAAGACGCAGCATATGCTTGGTCCAATCTGCGACGCCGTCCGCCGGTGCGATCGCGAGCGCCGGATCCTTGGCATTAACGATCATGGCATGAAACACCGGGCGGGCCGCCGCATAAAGATCGGTAGAGGCCCAATCCATCCAAGATTCGACCGTCGCGCGGGTGCGCAGGTCGGTCGAATATAAATCGGCCCGCTTGTGCTTGCTGGCAAGATAACGAACGATGCTTTGCGATTCACGCAGCACAAAGCCGTTATCGTCGATCACCGGCACCACGCCGAAAATGCTATATTTCAGAAACTCCGGCTCACTCGTCGGCCTGAAGCCGCGGCCCCAGTCTTGACGATCATAGGGCTCGCCAACCTCATCGAGCATCCACAAGACTTTGCGCACATTGATCGAGTTGGCGCGCCCGAAGACGGTAAGCATGGAACAATCCCCCGTTGGATTTGGATGTTGAACAAATGGTGCACGGCAGTTTCAATACCTTTCGCAAGGAATTGAAAGCCATTGGCAACGACGAAGTGAATACCACGTATTGCCGGCACGATAATCTTCGTAAAAAAAGAAGCGCAGCGACCTTGCGCGCTGCGCTTGAGTTTCACGCCGGGGATGTGCATTGCAAGGTCCCGGATTGGTAACGGTGCCCTATTGAGCGCTCGCTGAATGCGTCGGCAAGGTTGCATTCAGGTGCGCGCGGCAATGCTGCCGTAATTGAGGCTAAGTCAATGATCGTGCGGCTTGTTCGTATCGAAAGCCGCTTGCTGCTCGGCGGTGGCGGCCGTCTGATGCTTTGAGCGCCATTGCTCATATGGCATGCCATAGACGGCTTCACGCGCTGCGTCTTTAGACATGGGCACGCCTTGCCGGGCCGACTCCTCTTGCATCCAATTGCCCAGGCAGTTGCGGCAGAACCCGGCCAAGTTCATCAGGTCGATGTTCTGCACGTCCGGGCGCTCGCGCAGATGCGCGACCAAACGGCGATATACTGCTGCTTCCAATTCAGTGCGGGTTGGTGCGGGCGAAGTGGACATGATTTGCTCCTGGTCGGTGGCGGCAGCGACGGCGCGTTGATCGCCTGGGGTGCGCGCCCGCAGATCGAATGACGATAGAATAGGCTCAAGTATGGCTGCTGTAACGCACGCCCAATGCCGCTGGCCGTCGACAGTGCCCACCAGATCCTGGCGATATTCGATTGTTACACTTCTCAAATTGTGCGGGCGGGCATGCTGCCATAATGTATCGCCTTCGAGGCTGCCATGGTAGGGCTGGTTATCGCCGACCACGAGGGCATCATCGGCGCGGAAACCGTCGAGCAGTGCCGCAGCCAGCCGATCGTCATCGCTCCAAAGGATCGATACGTGCCAAGGGCGGGGGACGCCTTTCCAAACATTCGTCATCGAATGTACCGAGAAAATGACCGGCGCGCGTCCGCTTGCGCGGCAGTTCGCAACGACGCGAGCGACGGCGTCGTGATATGGTTTCCAATAGGTATTGATGCGCTGCCGTCGTTCAACCGTGGTCAGTTGGGCGTTGCCGGGAATGACGGCACCGTCGGATAGTCGCATGATCAGGGTCGGGTCGTCGTCGCCGCGGTTGATGTCGATGAGAAGACGCGAATAGCGCGATAGCACTGCCGGCGCGCCAAGCATTCGCGAGAGGTGCTCAGTGATGGCTGCGGCACCGATGTCGTAGGCAATGTGACGCTGCAACTCACTGTTAGCCAAGCCGAGCGTACCGAACTCGGCGGGCAAGGCATTGCTGGCGTGATCGCACAGCAGCACGATGCCAGCGTCTGACCGGCCACCGAGAACGCGATAGCCGGCCGCCGTTTGAGTGGCAATTGAGGTCGTGCTTTTCGATTTTACCATCCGATGGGGATCCTGGTTCGTCGATCCCTTCAATGAATGCTAACGGCTCGGTCGTAAAGTGGCCAAAAGTGCGCCGCCGATGGGGTTTTCGCGATGTTGCTGCCAATACGATCGTTGATCAGCCTGCTCGTGTTGGCGGGGGCAACGGTTCCAGCTGTCGCCCAGACGTTGGAAACGCGCGAGATGGACGAGGCGGCCGTGCAGGCTAATGCCCGTGCGACAGTAGGTCCAGCGACTATTCAGCTGCGCGATCTGGCGACGCTGAGACTGCCGAAAGATTTCGTCTTCGTGCCGGCGGATGCGAGCCAACGCCTGGTGCGCGGTATGGGCAACGCGGCGGATGGAACAACGCTAGGCGTCGTTATTCCGGCTGCCCACTATAACGGCTGGTTCATAAATCTCGCCATCAATGAAACCGGACATGTCTCGAACGAGGCGTTGGCAAAATTGGACGCGGGCGACCTGCGGGCGACCATCGCAACGGCTACGCGGCGGGGAAATGCTGCACGGATGCAGTTGGGATCGAGCCCGATAGATGCGGGAACATTCCTGGAACCGCCGAGGCATGAGCCGGCGTCGCATCGGTATACGACGGCGATCCGAATTTTCGAATCGGGGCCAAGTTCAAATAGCGATGATTCGGTCAACATCGACACGTTCGTGTTCGGCCGAGCACATGCCCTACAGATATCGCTGGTCGATGGACAATCCGATTTCGCCACGCACCGGCCGGCGTTCATCAGCGTGGTGGAAGGTGCGTCATTCACGGCCGGCCACCGAGCAGCTGATTTCATCCCAGGACAAGACGCGATTGCAACCGAGGTATTGGACGTGGTGTTTGGGGGCCGGTCGGCGGCCGAACTGGCGGCAGAAGCCGCCGATAATGCGGCGGAGGCCAAGCGACTCTCAGCCTTGCCGCGACCGCGATCAATAGCGACACAGATCAAGCTGGCATTGTTCGGCGTGTTGGGCCTGCTGGCAGCGCTAGCTGGCGCTTTGGCCTATGGCTGGCGAGGCGCTGTTGACATCAAACAAGGTAGCGGCGGCACCAACAGCGCTATCGATCGTGCGCTGCGCTCAAGCAAGCGATAGGTTCGTCGGCACCGACAAACCCGGTTGATTGCGTTGTAGGCCCAATCAGCTTGCGCCGGCATGGGGCGCCGCAAGACGGTCATAGAGTTCATCCATGCGACGCTGAAACGCCGCGCAACCGGATGCCTTCTGTGTCAAAAGCTCATCGATGAAACATTGCTCAAGAAAATACCTAGCCGCGCTCCTGGTGATCGCCACGCCGTATTCGGTTGCAGCCGCTGATGGCCGGGGTTCGGTGCAGGCTGCCTGTTTCGCCCCACAATCGCTGGCCGCTCGCCTGGGTGAAAGCGTGCCGGTAAAACTAGGGCATGCCCAGCCGATCAAAGTGCCACGTTGGCAGCCAGGGTCGGAACAAGCCCTCAATACGCTGCGCGGATCGATCCGCCGCGTCGAGCTTCCAAAAGGGCAAAAGCTGATCGCGCTGACGTTCGACCTTTGCGAACAGTGGAGCGAAATCGCTGGCTATGACGGGGCGATCGTCGACTATCTCAGGAGCAACAAGATCAAGGCCACATTCTTTGGTGGCGGAAAATGGATGGCGACACACGGCGAGCGGACGCAGCAGATCATGTCCGACGACTTGTTCGAGATCGGCACGCATGGGTGGGCCCATCGCAATGTACGCGGCATAAGCGGCGCGGATCTGCAGCGCGAGCTGATGACGCCGAGTGCCGCCTACCAGCAGCAGCGGCAGGCGTTGGCCGACACGCAGTGCGCGGCAGGCCACGTCGCGGCCATGCAGTCGATCGCGCGGCAACCCAGCCTTTATCGGTTTCCATTCGGAGCCTGCAATCCGACGGCACTGGACGCGGTGGCTTCGAACGGCTTGCTCGCGATCCAGTGGGATGTCTCGACCGGCGATCCGGCACCGAACCAATCGGCAAAAGCCATCGCCGAGGTCATGATCAAACATACACGGCCGGGTTCGATCATCCTGGCGCATGCCAACGGGCGCGGTTTTCACACCGCGGATGCCTTGCCGCTCGCTATTCCGGTGCTGCGGCAGAAGGGCTACCAGTTCGTCACCGTATCGGAGCTGCTGGCGGCGGGACAGCCGGTAGTCAGCGAAACCTGCTATGATGAAAAACCCGGTGATTCAGATAAATACGACGCGCTTTTTGCGCCGCGCGCGCGAATGAATTCAGTGGTCGGAGGTACAATTGAGCCGCCGCCGCGAGGCAGCGGCTCAAAGTAGGAACGACGCAGAAGCGCCGATTGTCCTCAGATCATAGATCGCGAATGATGCGGCGGATAATGCGCGGACCGTACCAGTAGCGTTCACGACGGCCATCACGGTAGTGGCGATAGCGCCACTCCACGTTCGTGGCAGACGTTGCATGCGTGGAAAGAGCTACGGTCGCGGAAGGTACGGGAGCTGCCGATGCGGGCGATTCTACAGCAGCCACACCGGCCAGACTGAGAATGCCAACACTCAGGAATTTTAAATTCAGGAATTTGTAGGTCATGTACCGAAATCTTACCTCACTCTACAGCTCGAAAGGTCTCGAGTGGGGGTTAAGCAGTTAAGACGTAAATTGTTCCTTAGCGTCCAAAAAATGTGCAGTCGACAGCTCATTCTTGGGGTCGATTTCCTCTTTGTTATGGCGTGCTCTGTCCGGAAAACCGCTTCCCACCTTGGATTTCAATCCGTAGCTTGCTTGCTCCGGAAG
>JANXYD010000347.1 GCA_025350265.1 Hyphomicrobiaceae bacterium
AGGCGTTCATCGCTCGCGATGTTAGTGAAAGAGACAAGAAAATTGAGGGCATTGTTACGCTCTTTCGAATGCTGGTTGAAAGGCATCCATGCACGCGAGAGCAGAAGTGACAGGTTTCGAGGTGAAGTCCGCGCGAGGGTCGCTTCAGAGTTCTGCATTCGGGTCGCCACATTGGCCACTTGAATGCGGTCGTTTCCAGCGCTGCCAAGAATTTCGCGCATGTGTGCAAAAATCTCATATCTAACCAGCCGCACTTCCGGTCTACTGCCAGACAGCCGTCACTCTGATTGCGAAAAACCTAACCACGCGTCATGCGCCCTATTGGCCCACCTCTGCCGAAATCGAATTGTCGCGGCAACGGACGGTGCTGAGTGAAGGCCTGCCGGACCTTCCGCCCCGCCCCCTTCCGCGCCCCCTCGCCATCGGCTGCGGTCGCTGCTAACGTCGCGACTTCCAGACACTACCCGCCGCAGGACCGATGACCGAGACCGAACCGGCCGACAAGGCCACGCCGCCGCCCGAATTGAGCTTCAGCTTCGGGCTGCACAGGCTTGGTTTTGCGACGTTGACGCATCCCTGGCTGGCAACTTTGGTTATCGCCGCTCTCGCAATCTACGCCGGTTTCGGTCTCAATCGCCTGAAGGTGGACGACAGCCTGTCTGAGCTGTTTCGCACCAACACCGCTGATTTCCGTCGCTACGAAGAGGTCGACCGCCGGTTTCCGTCGACCGAATACGACGTGCTCGTAGTGGTCGAAGGCAAGGATCTGCTCAAGCGGCCGCAGATCGAGGCCTTGCGCCGTGCACTGATCGACCTGCAACTGGCTGATGGCGTCTCGGGCGTGGTGTCCATGCTGTCGGCGCGCGGCAAGCCCGATGCCAGCGGCTACCCGCCGCCCATCATGCCCGACGACCTACCCGATGGGCCCGCCTACGACGACCTCATCAAGCAATTGCGCAGCAACGAGATCGTCAGCGGCAAGTTCCTGTCCGATGACGGCACGCTGGCGATGGCGGTGCTGGCGCTCGACCGGGCGACGGTCGCCGACGAAGGCAATGCCAAGGTCATCGGCGGCATTTCGGAAATGCTGCGCAAGGAGCTGACGCCGGCTGGGCTGAAGGTGCAGTTGACGGGCGCGCCGGTCATGCAACTTGAAATCCGCAATGCCGTCGAGCGGGACCAACTGACCTACAATGGGCTGGGGCTGGCGTTCGGTGCGGGCATCGCGTGGCTGTTCTTCCGCTCGGCGCGCTTGATGCTGCTGGCCGCGCTGCCGCCGGTGCTGGCGGTGTTGTTGTCGCTCGGCCTGCTTGGGTGGTCAGGCTTCAAACTCAATCTGTTCCTCAACGTCATGACGCCGCTGGTGATGGTGATGGGCTTCGCCGACAGTATGCAGATGACCTACGCCATGCGCGACCGGTTGCGCGCCGGCGACAGCCGGACCCAAGCCATCCGTTTTGCCGTCCGCGTGGTGGGGCCGGCGTGCGTCATCGCCCACGCCACCGCGCTGGTCTCGTTCATCGCGCTGATGTTTTCCGATTCAGGCCTGATCCAGACATTCGGCAGGGCCGGTGCACTGGCGACATGCGTGTCATATCTTGCAGTGCTCGGTGCCATGCCGGTGCTGGGTCTGGCGCTGATCGGCAATCAGGACGGTGCCGGACTTGCCCGCACCAGCAGCGATACGGCGATGCAAGCGCTCGCCCGCTTCGTCGGAGCGGTCGTCGACTGGGTGGTGGCGCGCGCCGGTCTGGTGTCGGCTGTGGGGCTTGCGCTCGGCATTCTTTTTGGCGTCGCCCACCTGTCGCTTGTGCCGCGGTACCGTCTCGCCGACCAGGTGCCGGACCGTGAGCAAGCCTTGAAGGCCACCGACCGGCTGGATCAGAAGCTCACCGGTGCCAACCCCGTGCACGTCATGATCCAGTTCGGCGGCACCCATACGCTCTACGATCCCGAGACGCTCGGCGTCATCGCCGACGTGCACACCACGGTTGAAAAAGCGGCCGGCCTCGGCAATGTGTGGTCGCTCGACAGTCTGCGCCGCTGGCTTGCCGAAACCGGCGATCCCTCGGTCGCCACCGTCAAGAAATATGTCGGCCTGCTGCCGGGCCATCTGGTGCAGCGCTTCATCGCCAAGGACGAGAAATCGGTGCTCGTTACCGGCCGTCTGCCGGATATCGACAGTAGCCAGATTTTGCCCGTCGTCGACCGGCTGGACAAAGCCCTGGAGGGCATTCGCACGCGGCATCCCGGCTATGAAATTTCCGTCACTGGATTGCCCGCCATTGCCGCGCGCAACAGTGCCCGCCTGATCACCCAACTCGATGGCGCGTTGTGGATCGCCATGGCGCTGGTCGCCGTCTTGCTCGGGCTGGTGTTCCGGTCAGTGTTCGTGTCAGTTATCAGCGTGCTACCGTCGATGTTTCCAATCGTTGCCTCGGGCGCGATCATGTGGGCCATGGGTGGCGGGTTGGAGTTTTCCAGCGTCATCGCACTGGTGGTGATTTTCGGACTTGGCGTGGACGCGCTCATTCACTTCTTGAACCGCCTGCATCGCGAACAGCGTGTCGGCGAAGCCCCCGAACTCGCCATCCGGCGCGCGCGCGTGCTGGTCGGGCCGGCCATCATCCTGACGACGGTGGTTTTGGCGTTTGGTCTCGGCGTGACAATGTTTTCGGGGCTGCCTTCGCTGCGTCTGTTCGGCCGCGTCTGCGCCATTACGTTGCTCGCGTCGCTGATCGGCGACCTTGTCTTCCTGCCGGCGACGGTCGCTTTCGCGCGGCGGTATTGGCCGGTGACGGTCGGCACTGCTGCGACAGTAGCGGCGGCATCCACCCCTTGAAAGTGAAGACCTGATGATGACCGTCGAACAAGCGATCACCGGCCGGCGCAGCGTGCGCGCGTATGAGCCAAAGCCAGTCCCGCGCGCGACGGTCGAGAAAATTCTCGCGATCGCCGCACGCGCGCCATCGGGCACCAACATTCAGCCCTGGCATGTCCATGTGCTGCAGGGTGCGCGCAAGGCGGAACTGGAACGCGCCTTGCTCAACGCAGCCAAGGCCGGCACCGCCGACACCCGCGAATACAACTATTATCCCGAGGAATGGCGCGAGCCGTATCTGGCCCGCCGCCGCGCCTGTGGTTTCGGGCTCTACAAAACCCTCGGCATCGGTCGTGGCGATACGCTGCGGATGCAAGAGCAGCACCAGCATAACTGGACCTTTTTCGGCGCGCCGGTGGGGTTGATATTCTCGATCGATTCGTATTTAGAAAAGGGCAGCTGGCTCGACTTCGGCATGTTTCTGCAATCGATCATGGTGGCGGCGCGCGGCGAGGGATTGGCGACGTGCCCGCAAGCCGCGTTCGCCTATCAGCCAACCACCGTCAAGCGCATCGTCGGCATTGCAGCCGACCACACGCTGGTGTGCGGCATGGCATTGGGCTTTGAGGATGCGAGTGCCGTCGTCAACAGCTTCGTCACCGAACGCGAACCGCTCAAGAATTTCGTCACCTGGGTCGACTGAAGCAGCCATGATCGCCGGAGAGCAGCAATGAACACCTTTTCAATGACTGGCCGCGTTGCACTCGTCACCGGCGCGTCGCGTGGGCTTGGCCTCGCGATGGCCACCAGTCTGGCTGAAGCTGGCGCGCTCGTCGTGCTCAACGGTCGCCACGAGCCGGCACTGGTCGAACAGGCCGATGCCTTGCGCGCGCGCGGCCTGAAAGCCGATGTCGCCGTGTTCGATGTCGCCGACGCCACAGCGGGGCAAGCGGCCATCGATAGCGTGGTCAAAAAACATGGCCGGCTCGACGTGTTGATCGCCAATGCCGGCACTACCGTGCGCGCGCCGATCGAAGACTGGAAGGCCACCGATTGGGATGCCATCCAGGGCACGAACTTGCGCGCGCCGTTTCTGCTCGCGCAGCGCGCCAGCCACTACATGAAAAAGCAGCAGCACGGGCGCATCATCTTCACCACCTCGATCACCGGCATCCAGGGTCGCGCCACCATCCATGCCTACGTGTCGTCGAAAGCTGGTTTAGCAGGGCTTGCGCGTTCGCTGTCGGCCGAGCTTGGTGAACACGGCATAACTGTCAACTCCATCGCGCCCGGCTATTTCGAAACCGAACTCAACGCGCCGCTGCTGGCCGACAAGGCCTTCGTCGACCGCATCGCCGGGCGCACGGCGGTCAAGCGCTGGGGCAAGCCTGCCGAATTAGGCGGTGCCGCGCTATTCCTCGCGTCGGATGCGGGAGCCTACGTCACCGGGCAACAGATCGTCGTCGACGGCGGCCTGACCACCTCGCTGTGACCTGATGCAAAGCCAACCGTCTCCCCCCCAGTCGCGGCAGCCGCGCTCGTTCATCGTCTGGCTGCTGCAGAAGCGCTGGCGGATGAGCCGTGGCCTGACGCTGGGCGGGCAGGTCTGCGTGATCGATGCGGCTGGCCACGTGCTGCTGATCCGGCACGGCTATCGGCCGGGCTGGCACTTTCCCGG
>JANXYD010000364.1 GCA_025350265.1 Hyphomicrobiaceae bacterium
CGCTGATCAACCAGACACCACCAGATGAACAGCGGCATGCGGCGCGGACCCAACGCGATGGCACGCGAGCCGTTGCGCAGCATGTTGCCGGACCAGCGCCGCAAGTTCTCCGTCATGCGGCGCGTCGATGAGCCCTCGTAGACTTCGATCGTGACGCCGTGCGCGTCGGGCACATAGAGCATGCGCGCGCCGACGCGCAGCAAGGCGTACCAGGTACTCTTGTCGTCGCCGGACAGGAAGCGGAATTCGCCCCACAGCCAATGATCCAGCATGTCGCGCTCGACGAGGTGGATGAATTCAGGCGTGACGATGTGGGTGCCGCGAAACAGTGAGAAACGGCCGGTCAACGTGAGCACGCGGCCGGAGAGCGAGTGGCTTTGCATGGCGAGGCGGCGTTGCGCAAAGCGCATGTTCAGCCAGGTGCGCACCCAGGCGGGACCGTGCACGACGCAATCCTCGTCGGTGGTGACGGCATGCAGGTTCGGATCGGTGGCGAACAGCGGCAGGCATGTGCGCAGCGCGCCGGGGCTCAAGATGAAATCGCTGTCCATGAAAGCCACGAAATCATTCGCGGTAAGGCCCTCGCGGGCCATCGCCGCCAAGATCAAGGCGATAGCATTGCGCTTGCCCGAACCGGTCTGGCGCACGAACTTCAAATGCAGATCGAGATCGGCACCGAAGCGGGCGAGGCAGCGCTCGACCGTGACCTCGTCGGGTGCTTCCTTCGAGCCGATCCAGACGACGGCCGGCATACCGAGCGCGCGGACTTCGACACAGATGGCGGCGAGAACGGCATCGATGGTTTCGGTGCGCTCGCGGTAGACGGTGACGAGGAAATGCAGCCCGTCGGGACGCCAGCCCGATTGCCAGACCTCCATCGCGCGATGTGACAATTGGGGGTAGACCCTGCGCGCGTAAATGTTGGCGCGCACCACGTGTGTCAGCCACCAGCCATAGCGCCAGACTCCGAATGCGCCGAGCAGCCCCAGAAACGGCCGGCTGTGGCTCAACCAGATGGAGGCGGGCAGCACGCTGGCCGCGACGGCACAGACAACGACGTAGAGGGCAATCGACGCCAACGCCGACGCCGTCCATTTGCTGGCCGTGGCAGGGGACGGTGTGGACACAGCCTCGCGGGGCAGCGGCACAGGATCAACCGCCCATCGGCTGTGGCACCCGCGCACGTCCGGAGAGACCGATCATCGACAAAGCGCGGGAGACCCATCCACGCCCGTCGGCAGGTGGAGCCGGTGCGGCGGCAGCGACCGTAGCCGTGGCTGTCGAAGCAGCGGCGGCGGACCATGCCCTCGGCAGTGTGGCGAGGCCGATGGTGGTGACCGCCGGCAATCCGTCGGCATAGACGTTCAGATCGCCGGAGGAGCCGGTGGTGTTTAGCGTCAGCCGAACCGCGGCCATGCCGTCGTCGCGGCGCGGCTGATTGCCCGGACCGCTGTTGTTGTGGGCGCTGCCGACATGACCGCTGCGGACGGGATCGATTTCCGTGACGGTGGCCTTGAAGGTGCGGCGCGTGGCTGGAACATGGACAATCGCCGGGGCACCGAGCTGGACGCGGAGCAACTGATCCTGGCGCAGGTAGGCCGTGACTGTACGGCTCTCCGAGCGCTCGATAATAGCTGCGACGTCACCCTTGCGCACGGTCGCGGTGTCGGCGTGCGGGAGCGCACGCAGAATACCATCGAACGGCGCGCGCAGCGACAGCCGGTCACGCTGGTTGAGATAGGACTGGTAACGGCTCTGGGCGATGGCGATGTCGGTTTCCGCCAATTCGATCTGGGCGGCAAGATTGTCCTGCTCGCCGACGACGGTCTGGCCGACGAACTCCAGCGAACCAGCAGTTTCCCGGGAGAGGTTGGCGCGCGCGTTACGGTCAAGGCCCTTGAGGTTGATACCCTGTTGCAGGCTGACGATGCGCTGGCGGACCTGGGCGAGCGGACCCAAGGCGGTCGACGGCAATTGCTTCAATTCTCTCATGGCAGCTTGCAGCTTGACGTTGAGCGCGTCGATCTCGGCACCGGTGTGCACGGATTTCAAACTGGACAGGCTGGCAAGCGCCCCAAGCCGCCTCTTTTCGTTCTCGAAGCGGCGGGCGACAAACGCCAGCTTGTTTTCCCGTTCGCGAATGCCAATCTCAGCCTGCTCGATTTCTCGCTCCAGAACAGAATCGGCGAGTTTGAGCACGACCTCGCCGGCCTTGACGCGATCGCCGGGTTTGAACGTGGTCCAGCTCACCACCCCATCACCGAGCGAAACCAGCGACTGGACCGGCGCGGTGATCTCAGACGTCGGCGCTTCGAGCCAGTAAAAGTTGGTGTAGAGCAAAGTGCCGAGATAGCCGAGCACGGCGATGCCAGCCGCCGAGTAGGCTGTCGTTATGGCGGCCGCGCGCAGGGGGCGGCGGAGGCGTGCAGAACTTCTGACGGCGACGTTTGCCGAGGCAGGCTCAGCGACGACGAATGGCGTATCGAGGCGCGCGATCGTATCGCCGACGGCTGTCATGCGGCCGCGCACGAGCTGTTCGACGAAGTGGGCGAGCAGATCATGCTCGCGCTGACCGAGATCGCGGAATGCGATGACGGTGCGGCCGTTTGCAGCGGCGATCGATGTGACGTCGCCCGTTGTCGCAAAGCCGATGTCAAAGCCCTGAAACGGCAATGTGATGCGCAGCGCCACCTGACGGCCCACCTCGAATCCAGACGGCGGCGAGGGCAGCGCAATGGCACCGAGGCTCCACTCGGCAACCTCGTGCGCCACGCCGTCGAGTTCGGCATGCAGAGGTGCTTTCACCCAAAGGTGGCGCTGCATATCAGCGCGCTCGTGTGTGACCTGCAAGGACAACGCATACCTCGTGACGCCTACGGACTGCGAGAAAAGCGCGCGCGGCGTGCGGTGCGCGCGGCCAGATGTTGCGCCGGCGGCACGCATCGTTTCTGCCGTACACGAACGCAAGTCGTTGAGACCATGCAGGTTTAATGCCGGAAATCTCGACTCCGAGCAAGCGCCGCCACCATTTCCCAAGATTCGCGCGCATTAACCGTTTGCCCACAAATCGATCAGCATGCGTCAATGTTGGGCATGCAATGCTGTTGTCCTTCGTATAGATGTCAAATGAGTGGAGTAGAATACATACAATCGGCGCAGATCACGCCCGGCGTCGGCGAGACTATGAAGTCAAAAAGCGCAGAACAACTTGTTCCGCATGACAATAACTGCAGCTCCTACTGCAACCCCCGACGATTTTTCATCGACCTTCGCGATTTGTACCGGGACGGGGGAGCGAATGCGCCGGCACGGCGTTTTCATGGGGCAAACTTCAGGACAGGTGGAATGGCAGCAGCGAATGCATTGCGGGCAGTAACGGCCGAGGTGCTGGTCGAGACGGCGGAATCATTGCCGACCATCTGCATCATCGGGCTCGGCTACGTCGGCGTCGTATCGGTCGGTTGCCTGGCAGAGCGTGGGTTCAAGGTCATCGGTGCCGACCTCGATGCAGCCAAGGTCGCGTGCGTGGCGGACGGGCGATCACCGATCGTCGAGCGTGGCCTTGAGGCATTGTTGGCTGATGGCGTGCGGCTCGACCGCGTCAGTGCGACCCGCGACGTGGTGCAGGCCGTCAGCGCCAGCGACGTCACGTTGCTGGCGGTCGGCACGCCGACCAGCGCCGACGGTGGTTGCGACCTCACGTTCGTCAGGGCCGCGAGCCGGGCGATCGGCATGGCGCTGCGCGACAAGCCGGCCGGGCATTGCGTGATCCTTCGCTGCAGCGTGCCGCCTGGCACGACGCTGGGCGTGGTGGTTCCGGAAATCGAAGCAGCGTCAGGCAAAAAGTTGGGACAGGATTTCGGCATCTGCTTCAGTCCGGAATTTTTGCGCGAAGGTTCGGCGGTCGCCGATTTCGCCGACCCGGCCAAGGTGGTGATCGCCGTCAGCGACGCGCGCGCGGAAACCATCGCGCGGCAGGTGTTGTCGGCCGCCGGACAGCCGGTGCTGATAACGACGATCGCGGTGGCGGAGACCCTGAAGTACGTCGACAACATCTGGCACGCGACGAAGGTGGTGTTCGCCAACGAGGTCGGGCGGTTCTGCAAGGCGCTGGACGTGGACAGCCACGAGGTGATGCGATTGTTCGTCGAAGATACGAAGCTGAACCTGTCGCCGTATTATTTAAAGCCCGGCTTCGCGTTCGGTGGCGCGTGCCTGCCGAAGGAAGTACGGGCGGCGATGCATATCGCTTCGCTCAATTGCGTGGAGTTGCCGCTGATCGACAGTCTGCTGATATCGAACGAACAGCAGGTTGCGGCAGCGCAGCGCATGATTGTGGATCTGGCGGCCCCGCTCAGACGCCGAACAATCGGATTTCTCGGGTTGACCTTCAAGGCCGGCACCGACGATCTCAGGGAAAGTCCGATGGTGGAGTTGGCGGCTCGATTGCTCCGCCAAAATCTAAGCGTCCGCGTCTGCGATCCAAACCTCGACAGCGGGCCGCACCTCGCCGCGCAGGCGAGTCATATCGCTGCCACACACGCCTCGCTTGCGCCGCTGCTCGATGCGCTGGTGGGCGGCAGCGCACTCGCCACGCTCGACAGCGTCATGGCCGATTGCGACGTGATCGTGGTGGCGCATGCGACGGAAGCGTTCCGCGCCGCTGTGCGTGGCCGGCGCGCCGGCGTGCATGTGGTGGATCTGGTGCGGTTATTCCGCGACGTACCTGCTGAGGCCACCTACCACGGCATCGGCTGGTAGGCCTCCTCACCGTGGGATCACCGTCGGATTGACGACGTTGATCGGCGTACCGGCTGCGTAGGCCAAAATCTGCTCGAAGATGTCGTCGAACTGCAATTGGTATTCATCTGACGTGACATAGCCGATGTGCGGCGTGGCGACAACGTTAGGCAAGGCGAGCAACGGGTGGGCGAGATCGCGCACCGGTTCATCTTCGAAGACGTCGACAGCGGCGAAACCCGGGCGACCGGCTTTCAGCGCGGCGACGAGCGCGCCCGGCGCGATCAATCCGGCGCGCGAAGTATTGACCAACACCGCCGTCGGCTGCATCAACGCCAGATCAGCCGCAGACACGATGTGACGGGTGGCGTCGACGAGCCGCATGTGCAGCGACAGGACATCGCTACGGGCGAAGAAGTCGGCTTTACTGGCAGCTGTCAGCCAACCATCTTGGCGGGCCTGCTCAAGCGAGGGTTCGCGCGCCCACACCAGCACCTTCATGCCGAACGCTTCGGCGTAATCGGCAACCGCACGCGCGATGCGACCGTAACCGTAGAGCCCGAGCGTCTTGCCGCGCAACGAGGTGCCGACGCCTATCTGCCAGGTGCCGGCCTTGAGCGACGCCATTTGCTGGGGGATCTGTCGGACGGCTGCGAGAACCAAGCCCCAGGTCAGTTCGGCGGCGGCGTACGACGGGGTGCCCGGATGCTGGCTGGACGCAACGACGATACCGAGGCGGGTGCAGGTGTCGATATCGATGTGCGGGAAGACGCTGCGCTGGCTGATGAGGCGGAGCTTGGGCAAGCGCTCCAGCAACGGCGTGCGGATATTCGTCCGCTCGCGAATGAGAACGAGGGCTTCGGTGTCGGCCAGACGGGCCGCGAGCGCGTCGGTATCCTGCAGATGGTCAGTGCAAACCGTGACCGCGTGACTGTCGAGCTTGCGGAAGCACGGCAGCGTGCGCACCGTGTCGAAATAATCGTCGAGGATGGTGATGTTCATCGGTCGGGCCCGCTCACTCCGGCCAACGTGGCAATTCAGCGGCATCGCCGACGCTGGTGCGGGCGACGTTCATCATCATCGCCAGCATCGTGTAATAGCCCTGCACGCCGATCAGGTCGATGACGCCTGGTTCGCCGAACGCAGCGACCGCACGGGCATAGGTAGCATCGGCGACGCGCTTGTTTGACTGCAGCTCCGCCGTGAAATCGTAGGCGGCGGCTTGGACAATGCTCAGCCCTTCCGGCCGCCGTCCGTCGGCAATGGCTGCGATGATGGTAAGGTCGAGCCCAGCGTCGCGCGCGAAGCGCTCGTGGTGTAGCCATTCAAAACTTTGCGTCCAACCGCGCGCGGTCTGCAGAATCACCATCTCCGAGATATCCTTGGGCAGTCGGTTGCGATAACGCAGGTAATCGCCCATCGCCTTGGCGCGCAACATCACCTCCGGAGAGCGCAGCATGACGCAGAACGGGCCCAGCGGCGGATAGCCGCGACCGGCGCTGAATTCGGCCGTGGCGACGCGTTGAGCCTCGGTCATGTCCGCGTCAGCAATTGGCGGCAGTCGTTCGGAAGGTGTGTTCGCGGCGCGGCGCAAATCTGCCGTGGTTTTTTGCGGAATGTTCGACATCGTTTGGTTAAGCTCCCGGATCATGGGCGTTGGCGCGACTTATCCCCGCCTGCACGAAATCTGTTACACTGCCGATACACGGATCTTAGACACCGCTTCGAGCCGTTCATAATGTAACCACGTTTGACGCAACACTGGCGAGTGATCATCTACTGACAAAACATCACTTCCACCCCACGAATACTCCCGTCAGCCCGAGCCGAGCCCCGCCATGAGCACAGTCGTCGAAGCCACCACCGATATCGTCCCCCGCATCGAAGCCGCGGCCGCCAAAATGGCGCGCGCCAAACAGGCGGTCGGCAAGATCGTCTTCGGCCAGGAGCATGTGATCGAGCGGGTGCTGGTGACGCTGATGTCGGGCGGGCACGGACTCCTGATCGGCGTGCCGGGCACCGCAAAGACGTTGATGGTGGAGACATTCGGCAAGGTGTTGGGCCTCGACGCCAAGCGCATTCAGTTCACTCCGGATTTGATGCCGTCGGATATCGTCGGGTCGGAAGTGCTCGAGGAAGCGCAGGGGGCAGGTGGCGGCCGGCGCTCGTTCCGCTTCATCAAGGGGCCGATCTTCGGACAATTGCTGATGGCCGACGAAATCAATCGCGCCAGCCCCAAAACGCAATCGGCGCTGCTGCAGGCCATGCAGGAGCATCATGTCTCGGTGGCTGGCGCGCGATACGATCTGCCGCAGCCGTTCCATGTGCTGGCGACGCAAAACCCGCTCGAACAGGAAGGCACCTATCCACTGCCGGAAGCACAACTCGACCGGTTTTTGTTGCAGATCGATGTGGGTTATACGGACGTGGCGGCGGAACGGCGCATGCTGTTCTCTACCACCGGCACGGATGCGCCCAAGCCGGAGGCTGTCGTGACGGCCGAAGAGTTGATGGCGATCCAGCGGCTGGTGCGCCAAATTCCGGTTCCGGACAAGGTGGTCGAGGCCATTCTCAAACTGGTGCGCGCGGCCCGGCCCGGTACTGGCCAAGGCGCCGACACCGACCGGCTCATCGCCTGGGGTCCGGGACCGCGCGCCAGCCAGGCGTTGATGTTGGCGATCCGCGCGAAGGCGCTACTCGATGGCCGCCTCGCCCCATCGATCGACGACGTGATGGCGCTGGCCGATCCGGTTCTCAAGCATCGCATGGCGCTGTCGTTCTCGGCGCGCGCGGAAGGCGCGACATTGGCCAGCGTTATCGGCAATCTGACCAAGTCACTGGAGTAAGTTGAAGGTGGCATTGCGCGCGCGAACAGGCCCCGACGTTAAGGGTTCAGACCGGCTGATGCTGTTGGGTCATGAGGCGGAAGGTCACGGCTTGGCTGACCGGGTGCCGGAGCTGAGCCTCCAAGCGCAGCGCATCGCGTCGACCGTCGCGCACGGCGTGCACGGGCGGCGACGGTCCGGCCCGGGTGAAAATTTCTGGCAATTCCGGCAACTCCAAACCGGCGATCCGACGCACCTGATCGACTGGCGGCGATCGGCAAGTTCCGATCATCTCTACATCCGCGAGCGCGAGTGGGAAACGGCCCACACAGCATGGCTGTGGCCAGACTTGTCGCCGTCGATGGCATTCCAGAGCCATTTGGCGAGCATCTCCAAGCGCGAGCGGGCGCTGGTCTTGACCTTTGCGCTCGGCGAATTGCTGATCCGCGCCGGTGAGCGTATCGCCGTGATGGGCGTGACGCAGCCGTCGCAATTTCGCAAGACGACCACAAAAATTGCAGAAATGCTGAGTGCGCGACTGCGCGACAAAGCGCTGATCGCAAGCACGCCACCCGACGAAAAAATCGGCCGCTTCGCCTCGACCATCTGGATCTCGGATTTTCTCGATCCCATATCGCAAATCGCCCCGCGTATGCGCTCGCTGGCCGGTAATGGCATCGTCGGGCATCTGATCCAGGTGCTCGATCCCGCCGAGGAAACGTTTCCATACACCGGACGTACCGAGTTCGTCGGCGTGGAAGGTTCGGAACGCTGGATCGCCGATCGGGCCGAGGGCTTGCGGGCTGCCTATCAAGCGCGGCTGGCCGCTCATCGCGACGAGCTGGCAACGTTGTGCCGCAATCTTGGCTGGTCGTTCGCGGTGCATCATACCGATAGGCCAGCGACGGAGCCGGTGCTGGCGCTGATCTTGCGGCTGGCCGGACAGACTGTGGCCAGTAGCGCGCCACGGATAACCCCTGACGACGCGGGGATTAGCCAATGATATTGCGTAAATGCAGACGATGCGCGGTGCAGCGCAAGCCGGCTTTCAAGCCTCAGGCCGTTTCTCATTTTGATGCAAGCGAGGCCACCTCATGAGTTTCGGCGGGCTGGCTTTTCTCAATCCGCTGCTGCTGGCCGGGCTGGTGGCGTTGCCGTTGATCTGGTGGCTGCTGCGCGCGGTTCCGCCGGCCCCGGTGCGGGTGCATTTTCCGGCGACACGCATTCTCGTCGGTTTGCCGGAAACCGAGAAACAGTCGGACCGGACGCCTTGGTGGCTGACCGCGTTGCGGTTGCTGGCAGCGGCAGCACTGATTTTCGCGCTCGCCGAACCCATTCTCAACCCGACGCCCAAGACGGCGCTGATCGGCAAGGGGCCGGTGGTGCTGATTGTCGATAACGGCTGGGCGTCGGCTGCGCGGTGGAGTGAGCGACGCACCGAAGCGGAGCGGCGCATCACCGAGGCCGAAAGCCAATCCCGCCCGCTGGTGATCGCGGCAACGGCCGTTACCGCGAAGGCTCCCGCATTTCGCATCGAAGCACCGGCGCAGGCGCGGTCGACCCTTGCGGCGCTCGAGCCACAGCCTTTCGCGCCCGACCGCATGCGTGTCGGCGAGGCATTGACGGAGACCCTGAGCCAGCAGGCCGATGCGTCGATCATCTGGTTGACCGACGGGGTCGACCACGACAGCAAATCGGCAGCCTTCGCCGAACGGCTGAAGGCGTTGGCCAAAGGCGGATCGACGATCGTCGTCGAAAATGGTCCCAATCAAGAACCGCTGGGCGTGGCCGCCAGTCTCGGCCAGGGCGGACGGCTGGAAGCGCATGTGATGCGCGTGGGCGGCGTTGAGCGGCGCGGGGCCATTTATGCGCTGAACGCGCGCGGCCAACGCCTCGGTGACTCTCCGTTCGAGATCGCGGCCGGCAACAATCGAGCCGACGTGCGGTTCGATCTGCCATTGGAATTGCGCAATCAGGTGGCGCGCCTTGAAATCGCCGGCGAGCGGTCGGCGGGGGCGGTGCATCTGCTGGACGCGCGCGCGCAATGGCACCGCATCGGCATTCTGTCGGGCGCCAGCCGGGAACAAGCGCAGCCACTGTTGGCCCCATTGTATTATATCGAGCGGGCGCTGAAGCCGTTCGCCGAAATCGCGCGCGACGAGGATGCGAACCTGTCAAAGTCGATTGGCGCGCTGATCAAGCGCAACATCTCGGTTCTGACGCTCGCCGACATCGGCATTCTGCCGAAAGACATTCACGACAAGGTGTCGGCCTGGGTGCGCAAAGGCGGCGTACTCGTGCGCTTCGCGGGGCCGCGTCTTGAAAACGGCGGCGACGATCTCATTCCATCGCCACTCAGGACCGGCGGCCGCGCACTCGGCGGCGCGTTGTCGTGGTCGACGCCGCAACCGCTGGCATCCTTCCCCGACGACAGCTTGTTTGCCGGCTTGAGCACAGCACCCGATGTGCTCGTCAACCGGCAAGTGCTGGCCGATCCCGCCCGGCTCGGCAACGACGTCAAGATTTTGGCGCGCCTCAAGGACGGAACGCCCCTGGTCACCAGTGCCAAGCGCGGCGAGGGGCAATTGGTGCTCTTCCATATCACGGCCAACTCGGATTGGTCGAACTTGCCGTTGTCGGGATTGTTCGTCGACATGCTCAGGCGGATCGCGACCTTGGGCAAGCCTGGCGGGGTTGGCGATGTGACGGCCGACGACCCGATCACAACATCGTCGGCCGATCAGGTGGCGGCGGAAACCGCCGAAGTGCTGGCACCAACGCAGGTGCTGGATGGGTATGGTTTGCTCAGGTCGCCGCCGCCGACCGCACAGGCCATTACCGCGCAGCAACTTGCCGAAGCTAAATCAACCGCCGAGCATCCGCCGGGTCTTTACGGCCCAGCGGCAAGCCCGCGTGCCCTCAATCTGCTCTCGGCGAAATCGGTGATGCTGCCACTGCCGGCGCTACCGGCGGGCTTTGAGCGGCGCGCACTGGAGGGAACAACAGCGCGTCCGCTGAAGCCGCATCTCTTATCGCTCGGGCTGGCGCTTCTGCTTGCCGACATTCTCGCGACACTGTGGCTGTCAGGCGCGTTCGCGGCCTTCGGCAAAAAGACCATGACGCGGGCCGCGACGATTGCGTTGGTGACGGTCGGCGCTTCGCTGGCGTTCGCTGCAAGAAGCACTGGTGCCGATGCACAAACGCTGGTGGGTGACAACGTACAGCTGGCGCAATTTTTCCCGCAGCAAGAGGGTCGCGGGCTCAACTTGCCGCCGCCGCGACCCGCGCGGCCGCAGCCGTCCGGCCCGGATGCCCGCGCCATCGCTGCGACCAGTAAGGCGACATTCGGCTATGTTCTGTCCGGCGATGCGGCGACCGATCAAACCAGCCAGCAAGGCTTGCGCGGCCTCGCGCAATTCCTCAATGCCAAGACCGCGGTCGATCCCGGCGAGCCTGTGGCAATCAACATCGCCAGCGACGAGATCACGTTCTATCCGGTGCTGTACTGGCCGGTATTGCCGAATGCGCAAGCCTTGCCCGAGGCGACGCTGGCCAAGATCGATGCCTACATGAAAAACGGCGGCATGATCATCTTCGACACACGCGACGCCGGCACCGCACTACCGCCGGGCTTCGGCCCGCAGTCGCAGGGCGGCACACCGTTGCAGCGTTTGCTCGGCAATCTCGATCTGCCGCGGCTCGAGCCAGTGCCGGAAACACATGTGCTGACCAAATCGTTCTATCTGCTGCGCACGTTTCCGGGCCGTTACGACAACGGCCAACTGTGGGTGGAAGCTGAAGCGCCGTCCGACAGCGGTCAAGGGCGGCAGGCGCGACGCGTCGACGGCGTGTCGTCGATCCTGGTCACGTCGAATGACTTCGCTTCGGCCTGGGCCTTGGACGACCGCAATCAACCCATCTATCCGGTGATCCCCGGCGGTGAGCGGCAACGCGAAATGGCCTTCCGCACCGGCGTCAACATCGCCATGTACGCGCTCACCGGCAACTACAAGGCCGACCAGGTCCACGTCCCCGCGCTGCTCGAACGGTTGGGGCAATGACATGCAGCGTCACGGTACGACCGACACCACCCTCGTGATCGCCCGCATCCTCCGCCGCGACAAGACTCCTGCTGAGCGCAAGCTCTGGCGCGCATTGCGTGAATTCAACGCCGGCGGAGACGTCCACTTCCGCCAGCAAGCCCCCATCGGCCACTTCATCGCCGATTTCTGCGAGCACACGCGAAAGCTCATCATCGAGGTGGATGGCGGGCAACACAACGAGCCGGAAAATGTCCGGCGCGACGCGGAACGAACAGCTTGGTTACACTCCAGGGGCTACCGCGTCATCCGCTTTTCCAACATCGACGTGTTCAAGAATTTAGAAAGTGTAATTATCGCCATTCAGATCGCCACCGGTATTTTGCCTGCCGCCAGCTCGATAGTTGACGCCAGCGTCCCCTCCCCCCTCGCGGGGGAGGGACAGGGTGGGGGGGAAGGTGCCGCTAGAGATCGAACGACCGGAGATCGCGCCTCATGAACACCTGGTCTCTCGATACGTCTCCGCTATTGCCGACCCCGGTATTCTGGGCCGCGATCGTCGTCGCGGCCACGCTGATCGGATTTCTGCTATACCGGCGGTCGCGGGGCGCGGCCTTGCGCGGGCTGGCGCTCGGCGCACTGCTGCTGGCGATCGCCAATCCGAGCCTGCGCGAGGAGGAACGGCAGAGCCTCGCCAACATAGTCGTGGTGGTCATGGACGAGAGCACGTCGCAAACGCTCGCCGACCGCCCGGAACAGACGGCCAGCATCAGGCGCGACCTGGAAGCCAAGCTCGCCGCCATTCCCAATCTCGACGTGCGTTTCGTTGCCTCGGCCAAACCGGGCGGCGACGGCCCGCCAGGCACCAACCTGTTCGCAGACCTGAACCATGCGCTGGCCAACACGCCGACGGATCGTCTGGCCGGCGTCATCATGGTGACGGACGGCCAGGTGCACGACGCGCCGACCGCTGCCGCCGCACTCGGCTTTGACGCGCCGGTGCACACGCTGTTGACCGGCAAGCCCGGTGAATTCGATCGACGAATCGAGATCGTCCGGGCGCCAAAATACGGCATAGTCGGATCGACCCGCGAAATCGAGGCACGCGTGGTGGAAACGGGCAAAGTGCCGGCAGGGCTAGGTGGCCAAGTCACCTTGCGCATCCGCCGCGAAGGCAAGCCCGACGACACCGTGCGCACGACCATCGGCCAGACGGTAACGCTGCCGATGCCGTTCCCCCACGCCGGACAGAATATCGTCGAAGTGGAAGTGGCTCCGGTCGAGGGCGAACTGACCGCTGCCAACAACCGGGTCGTAGTGGTCGCAGAAGGTGTGCGCGAGAACCTGCGGGTGCTGCTGGTTTCCGGCGAGCCGCACGCCGGCGAACGCACATGGCGTAATTTGCTCAAATCTGATGCGGCTGTCGATCTGGTGCACTTCAC
>JANXYD010000419.1 GCA_025350265.1 Hyphomicrobiaceae bacterium
AGCCGACGTAGTTCAGCAGTGAGCGCAACACGAGCAGATACCACATCAGCCACTTCAGCCGCCGCACAGGTCCCCACTGCGAGCGCGGCACCGCTGCCGAACTTTCACACGCCTTCATTGCGCGCTGATAGAGCCACAGCCTGAAGCCACTGGCTTCATGCAGCTTGGTTTGAATGGACGCATGAAATTTTTCCCAGATGCGCGGCACGCCGAAAAATACCTGCGGCGAAATTTCGCGCAGATCCTCTTGCACCGTGCGCAAGCTCTCAGCGAAATTCACCACCGCACCGCTGGCAAGCGGGATATGCACCGAGAACATCTGCTCGGCGACATGGCACAACGGCAGATACGAGACGAGCTGATCGCCCGGGCCGCACTCAAGCATCGAGTTCAAGCCGCGCGCCGCCGTGCCGAGCCCCCGCCAACTCATCATCGCGGCTTTCGGCCGTCCGGTGGAACCGGATGTGAAGACCATCAGGCCGATATCGTCGAGCGCCGGGCCGCTACAAGCAGCGTCCGCGGCGACCGGATCGGTCGCGGCAAATTGGCGGCCGCGTTCCACGACCTCGGCGAAATCAATCAGGGCGCGGCGATCGTAGGTGCGCAAGCCGCGCGGATCGATGACGACGATGCACTTCAGCGCCGGCAAGCCCTCGCGCACGGCCAGCACCTTGTCGACCTGCTCTTGATCTTCGCAGACGATGATCGGCGCTTCTGACAATGCGAGTAGATATTCAACCTCGTGGGCAGGAGAGGTCGGATAGACGCCGGCCGTGATCGCGCGCACCAGGGCGATGCCGAGTTCTGCAAACACCCACTCTTGCCGGTTTTCACTCAACACCGCGACGCGGTCGCCGGGCACGAGGCCGAGTTGCAGCAAGCCCAATCCGAAATGCCGCGCGTGCGCTGCATATTGGCTCCATGTCACCGGCTGCCAGATGCCGGCCTCCTTCTGGCGCAGTGCGACCGCGTGCGGTTGCATCTTGGCCCAATACAGAAGCTGCTGCGGCAGCGGCAGATCCTTCAGTGCGGAAATCGCGGTCGTGGTCTTCATAGGGTTCGTCTCTGAAGAGTGGGTCGCGGAGGCGTTCAAGAAAGCCAGCGTTTGCGCCGCTTGTAGTGCTTGACGTCGCGAAAACTTGCGTGGCCTTCGCCGGATGCATTGCTGCCGAGATAGAACCGCTGCACGTCCGGGTCTGCACGCAGGGTTTCTGGCGCGCCGTTGACGACGATGCGTCCGTTCTCAAGAATATAGCCATAGTGCGCGACATCGAGCGCGACACGGGCATTCTGCTCGACCAGCAAAATCGCCACGCCCTGCTCACGATTGATGCGACGGATGATGGAGAAGATGCCCTGTACCACCAGCGGTGCCAGACCCAGCGACGGTTCGTCGAGTAGAATGAGCCGGGGTTCGCCGATGATGGCGCGGCCGATTGCCAGCATCTGTTGCTCGCCGCCCGACAGATAACCCGCGACTTGTCTGCGCCGCTCCGCCAATTGCGGAAAATACGCGAATACTTTGTCGGTATCGACACGGCCACGCCGGCGTCCGCTCAGCGCGTTGGCCGCCGCGATCAGGTTTTCCTCGATCGTCAGGTCGGCGAAGACGTGACGGCCTTCGCGCACATGGGCGAGCCCCGCGCGAGCCAGTTTGTAGGCCGGCAGATGCGCGATATCCTCACCGAAAAAGCGCACCTGACCGGCAGCCAACCGTCCGGTTTCGAACGGCAGAATGCCGGATGCTGCCTTCAGCGTCGTGGTTTTGCCAGCGCCGTTCGAGCCAAGCAACGCCACGATCTGGCCCGCCGGCACTTCGATCGATAACCCGCGCAACGCCTGCACGCTGTGATTATAGATCACCTCGATATTCTCAATGACGAGTGCGGCGGTGCTCATGCTGGATTCCGGGCCGGCGGGGGTGGTGGCAGGAGTGGAGGAGCGAGCTGCGAGCTGCGAGTTGCGAATTGCGAATGGGAAACGGATCACTGCTTCCCTATGCGCAACTCGCCATTCGCTATTTCGCTCTGACTCAGACTTTGATCCAGTCGCTGGCCGGTTCCATCGTCTTTTTCGCGGAATCGTATGAATAGACCCGACCGGCCGGAATCTGGTGCCCGCTGACGTCGACCTTCGGACCGACGATGCCGCCGGTATCCCAATCCGTCATCGATTCCAGCGCCGCTTTCATGTTGGCCAGTTCCAGAGGCTTGCCGGCCTTGATGGTGCGCTCTGCGATCTCGCCGAACAGCATCCCGCTCATCCACGCGGAGATATAGAACGGCGAAATCGATTTGAGGTCGGGCCGCGCCTTGGCAAGATAATCGCGCATGTTGTTGATCATCGGCGACGTGGTCTCGTGGCCATAGCTGTAGGCGCTGACGCCGGTGAGCTTGACGCCGAGCGCGCCGAGGCTGTCATAAGCCGGCCGGTCGAGCCCCCACGCGGTGCCCATGATCTGCGGCTCAAGGCCGGCTTCCTTCATCTGCCGTACGAACTCCGGCATGGGTGCCAGGATGTAGCCCTGGAAAATGACGATATCCGGCTTGGAACGGCGCAGCTTGGCAACCTCCGGCGTCACATCGATGCCGGATTGCTTGGTGATGATTTCCTCGACGATTTCGAGGCCGAGTTTCTTGGCGCGCGCGCGGCCGCCGGGAATACCGTCGCTGCCGAACTCGGTGTCGGAATAGACGTAGGCGATCTTCGGCTTGGTTCCGGCGGCGGCCGCCGTCTTGGCGATGTGCTCCATCAGAATTTCATGCAGATGCGGATAGGTCGGGCCCGGCACGACATGCTGCGGCATGGTCGAGGCGTCGGCGACGACGGAGGCGAGCGACGTCGACGACGTCATCACCGAGTTGGAGGTGACGACATCTTGCGCCACAGCCTTCACCCATTGCGTGCTGTCGCCGTAGAAGAAGTTGGGCTTGTCGGACGCCATGATCTTTTTGAAGATGGCCACGCCCTGGTCGAGCTTGAAGCCGCTGTCTTCTGACACGTAGCGCAGCTTGCGGCCGCCGACGCCGCCGTTGGCGTTCTTCCATTGCACGTAGTCGCCGAGGCCGTTGTTCATGGCGGTGCCGGCGAACGAGAACACGCCGGTGATCGGCTGCGACGCGCCGATGACGATGTCGCCTGTGCCCTGCGCCATGGCCGAGCGCATCACGAATGGGCCGCTGGATGCTGCCGCCCCGATGCCTTGCAGAACACTGCGGCGGTTGAGATTAAGCTTGATCTTGGACATGGTTTTCTCCTCGTTTTTTTTATGATGCCTTTACGCGATGGATCAGGTCCGGAAAGGCCACAGATGAATGACACGCCGGACACGTGCCCAGATGGCGGATAAGCCATGTGGTTCGCAAACCAGGAAGACGATGATGAGCAAGCCGAACACCGCCTGCCCCATCGGTAACAACAAACCCGCGACTCCGGGAAACCAATGCGCGCTGGCGTTGACCAGCAGGCGGAGCGCTTCCGGCACAAAGGTCATGAAGGCAGCCCCCAGAATGGAGCCAAGTACCGTGCCGAGCCCGCCGACGATGACGGCGGCGAGATAGAAAACAGACAGCGTCAGCACGAAATATTCCGGCGTGATCGCGCCGTAGAAATAGCCGAGTAATCCACCCGCGACGCCCGCATAGAATGCGCCAACGGCGAAGGCCTGCAATTTCGTGCGCAACAGATCGACTCCGAGAATTTCCGCACTGATATCGCGGTCGCGCACGGCCACGAAGGCGCGGCCGATGTAGGTGCGCGCCAGGTTGCGTGCGGCGATGGCCAGGATGACGGCGCAACCGTAGATGAGATAAAAATTGCGCCGGTCGCCAACGAAGACGAAATCGCCCAACGTGGCACGGGGAATAGTGGTGCCGGGCACGCCGCCGGTGACCGACACCCACTCGCGGAATACGAACGTCAGAATGAAGTGGGCGGCAAGCGTGGCGATCGCGAGGTACACGCCCTTCACGCGCAGGCTCGGCAGGCCGACGATTACGCCGAGGCACGCGGTCGATAATCCGGCCGCGGGTAGCGTCAGGTAAAACGGCACGCCGCGATGGCCGAGCCAGGCGACTGTATAGCAGCCGACGCCGAGGAACGCACCGTGGCTGAGCGAGATCAGTCCGGCGTTGCCCGTGGTGATGTTCAGTCCCAGCGTGGCGACGATGTGGATGCCGACGATGCACGCCATCGCGAGCAGGTAATCGCCGCTCCACAGCGGCATCGTGAACAGAACCAACGCGCCGATAAGCAGCCACAACCGCACAGCCGGCACCGCCCACATACGCTCGTCGGACTTGAATGTTTCGTGGAAAATGCCGGTGCGCACGTTACAACCTCTCGATGGTGCGTGTGCCGAAGATGCCGTAGGGCTTGAATACGAGGATCACCAGCACCACGACGAACGGAATCACATCGCGAGACTTGCCGCCGAGGTAGCCTGCCGCCAGCGCTTCCACCCAACCGATCAGCAGGCTGGCGACAATCGCTCCCGCGATACTGTCGAGGCCGCCGAGGATGATGGCGGCGAAAACGCTCATGGCGGCGGCCGCCAGCAGCGGCGACAAGCCGGCCGAACTGGCGATGAGAATGCCGGCAACGGTGCCAACCAGCGCCGACAATATCCACGTCAAGCGCAGAGCGGCGTTGATGTCGATACCGAGCGTTGCGGCGGTCACCGGGTCGCTTGCCGTCGCGCGTAACGCGATGCCGACACTGGTGTAACGAAAGAATGCGAAGAAGCCCGCGATCAGGATCGAGGCCACCGCGAAGTTGCCGAGCACTGCGCCGGGTATGAGGATGTCGCTGAAGATAAGTGGTGTGCGTGGCAGCAGCGGCGGCGGCGAATAGGTATCGCCACCCCACACGGCTTCGACGCCGCCGTGGATAATGCTGGCCATGCCGATCGTCGCCATCAGCACCGCGACGGCGGGTTGACCCGACAACGGCCTGAGCACGAGCCGCTCGAAAAACACAGCCAGGACTGCAATACCGACGAGCGCCAGCAGCAGCGCGGCGATCGGCGCAAGTTCGAACGTCACGGTCGCGGCGTAGTAGAAATAAGCGCCCAGCATCATCACTTCGCCGACCGCGAAATTTACAACACCGGTGCCTTTGTAGATCAGCACAAAGCTCAGCGCGATCAGCGCCATGACGCCGCCGGACAAGATCCCGAGCAGACTGTATTCGATGAATTCGGTCATGCCGGCACACCGCTTTCTGCACCGAGATAGGCCTGAATGACACCGGGATGCTTGCGGACTTCATCGGGCGTGCCGCTGGCGATCACCTCGCCGAAATTCAACACCACGACCTTGCTCGAGATATCCATCACCATGCCCATGTCGTGCTCGACCAGCAGCACCGTGACGCCCCACTCTTCCTGCACGTCGAGAATAAAACGCGCCATATCCTCGGTTTCCTCGCGGTTCATGCCCGCGACCGGTTCATCGAGTAGCAGTACCTGCGGCTGCATCGCCAGCGCGCGTGCCAACTCGACCCGCTTCTGCAGGCCATACGGCAGCACGCCGACAGGCAGATGGCGGATATGATCGATCTCGAGAAAGTCGATCACTTTGCGTTCGACCTCGGCACGCAAGGCGAGTTCCTCGCGGCGCGCCCACGGGCTGTACGCCATTGCCGACAGCAGCCCCGCCCGCATCGTGTGGTGCCCGCCAAGCTTGATGTTTTCGAGTACGGAAAGCCCGTGAAACAAAGCGATGTTCTGGAACGTTCGAGCAAGACCACGCGCGGCGCGCGCATGGATTGGCAATCGCGTAATGTCGACGCCGCCGAGCATCACGCGGCCGCTTGCGGGTTTGTAGAAGCCGGAAATCGTATTGAAGACGCTGGTCTTGCCGGCGCCGTTGGGGCCGATGACCGCAGTGATCCTGCCGGGCTCGGCAGAGAATGAAACGCCGCGCAGCGCACGAATCCCGCCGAAGCGCAATTCAACGGCATCGACGGCCAGGGCCAAGCCCACGGTTGCCGGCAGTCGCCTGTCGTTCGCACTCGCCGTTTCGGACCGGTCCTGCATCCCCATCCTCGAATGATTTTAAGCGATCCGTCCCTGCACCGTCTGTCGTCTGGAGCTCGTTGGATCGAGGTCCGTTAAGCACGGTGACGATATTGATGCACTACTTTACTAATTTTGTCGATTGCTTCGTAAGCCGGCGCGCGCGCTCAGAATGCGATTGGCAAGCGGCGTGGTCCGCGCACGGTGCCGGCAGACCAGACGACCTCGCCAGCCAAGCGGAATTCGGGAATACGCCGCAGTAGTTCATCGACGGCGACGGTCATCTTCATGCGCGCCAAATGTTCGCCGAGACACCGGTGAATACCGAGACCGAAAGCTGCATGGCGATTAGGATTGCGATCGATCAGCACTTTGTCCGGGTCGGCGAACATGGCGGGATCGCGATTGGCTGCCGGGAACGTCATCAATACCATCTGCCCCTGCTGGAACGTGCAGCCGCCGAGCGTCGCTTCCTTGGCGACCTCGCGGGCCATCGTGACCGGCGCATAGGCACGCAGGAATTCCTCGATCGCTGAACCCAGCAGATGTGGTTCGGTAACTAAGCGCCGGCGGTCGTCGTCGTGTGTCGCTAGATGCCAGATGGCCGCCCCGATGCCGCTCCAGGTGGTGTCACCGCCCGCCAGCAAGATGGTGCGCAAACTACCGAGCACGTGATTTTCGGTGAAAGGGCGGCCATCGGGATAGCGGCTGGCGAGCAGCACGCTCATGAGATCAGTGCCGGGATTGGCACGCCGATCCGGCAAATGGCCGCGAAAGAAGTCGGTCATATCGGCCAGCGCCCGATGCATTGCGGGTTCGTCTGTGATGCTGGCCTCGAAGATAATCTGCACCCAGGCGCGAAATTGCGCGCCGTCCGCATCCGACACGCCGAGCATGTGCGCGATGACCTTCACAGGGATATGCTGAGCATAGTCGAGTGCGATATCGCAGTGGCCCGTGTCGGCGAAGTCGGCGATAAGTTTGCGGCAGTATTCGCGCGTCATCGGCTCAAGTTCGGCGATGGCATTGCGGGCGAACGACGGCGTGAGCGCCATGCGCGCGGGACGGTGGCGCGGCGGGTCAGAGGTGATGGGCGGGCCGCCGCCGCGATCGGGTGGATGCTGCTCGCGCACGGCGACGACGCGGGATGAGAAATGCTCGGTATCATAGGCGATTTGACGGATGTCGGCATACCGCGTCGGCAAGTAGGCACCGTGATATCGGTCGGTGTGGGCGATCGGGCAGCGGGCGCGCAGATCGTCCCAGATCGGATAGGGATCTTTGACCCACTGCGGATCGAGGAAATCGAAATCTGTCGCCCAATCGGTCACGGGCGGGCGGTTGGTCATGCGGGTTTTCCCTTCGGCCGGCGGTGCTGAATAGCCGTGAGCGTCGCGTGCAATCGAGGCTGGCTGTGATCGTCCGCGATGGTCTGAACATCTACCGCTTGCTGCGCTCGGATTTTTCTTTCTCCGCGCGTCCCCGCACGAGGGTCTTGGCTTCGCTCCAATCTTCCGATGTGAGCTTGCCCAATGCGGCGAACGTGCTGGGGGCCGCGAGATGGTGACCGCCGTCGATAGCGATGGTTTGGCCAGTGAGATAATCGCAACCGTCGGCCTGGAGGAATGTCAGCAGATTGCACAGTTCCGGCATGCGGCCGAAGCGCCGCATCGGCACTTCGTCTGCAGATGCAGCACCAACATTGGCCTTCGGGATGGGCGCCAGCTTCTCCCAGGCGCTTTCGGTCGGGAACGGCCCGGGTGCCACGGCATTGACGCGGATGTTGCGGCTGCCCCACTCGACGGCAAGCGACAAGGTCATGGCGTGCACCGCGGATTTCGCCATCGCCGACGGCAGCACGTAGGCTGAACCCGTCCACACCCACGTCACCAACATGCTGACGACGGAACCGGGCAGGCCTTCTGCGAGCCAGCGGCGGCCGCACGCCAGCGTCGCAAACAGCGCGCCGTCCATCACGGTGGAGCGCACCGCTGCGAACCCGCGCGGGCTGATATCGACGGAGGGTGAGATGAAATTGGCGGCGGCATTGTTGACAAGGCCGGTCAGTGGGCCGCCTTTCCAGATGGTGTCGACCATCGCCTCGATCTGATCTGCCTCCCGCACGTCACAGATGTGATAGGCGACGCTGCCGCCGTGTTGGGCGGATGCACTGAGTTCGGTCACGGCTTGCTGCAGGATGGCCTCGCGGCGACCGCAGATGTGCACCGCCGCACCATGCGCGACGAAGTGTCGGGCCAGTTCCTTGCCGAGCCCGGTGCCGCCACCGGTGATGAGAATACGCTTGTTTGACAGCACATCGGCGCGAAAGGTCGATTGGGTCATGAAGCAGGGCGTCCTCGAATCGCGGTCGGAATGCGAAGCCTGGGCCGATAAAATCGGCAGTTTGCTTTTTATGAGCTTCGTTTCGGCGGTGCGCGCCGGGCGAACAGGTCGCGGCCAATGATGTGCTTCATGACCTCGATAGAGCCGCCGGCGATCTTGACGACGCGTGCGTCCGCGTAGGCGCGCGCGATCGGATACTCCCACATGTAGCCCCAGCCGCCGAACAGTTGCAGGCATTCGTCGACCACTTTGCAATGCATATTCGACAGCCACATCTTGGCCATCGCCGCATCGATGGCGTCGAGGTCGCCCTTCATGAATTTGGCGATGCAGGCGTCGGTGAACTGGCGGCCGATGACTGCTTCGGTTTTCAATTCGGCCAGCTTGAATTGCGTATTCTGGAAATCGGCGATGGTTTTGCCGAAGGCCTTGCGGTCGGCGGTATATTCGACGGTGTAGTCGACCACGGTCTCGGCGACGGTCGCGGAGCGGATCGCCTGCGCCAGGCGTTCCTGGGCGAGCTTGGTCATCATCAATTCGAATCCACGCCCCTCCTCGCCGAGCATCGCCGACGCCGGCACGCGCAGATCCTCGAAGAACAATTCCGACGTATCCTGCGCTTTCATGCCGAGCTTCTTCAGGTTTTTGCCACGGCGAAAGCCAGGCAGATGCGTATCCACCAGGAACAGCGTGACACCCTTGGCACCGGCCGCGCTGTCGGTCTTGGTGGCAAGCACGATCACGTCGCAAAGCTGGCCGTTGGAGATGAAGACTTTCTGACCGCAAATAACGAAGCTATCGCCGTCGCGCACGGCCTTGGTGCGGATGGCTTTGAGATCCGAGCCGGCGTGCGGCTCCGTCATGCCGAGCGAGCCGATGGCGTCACCGGTCACCATCTTCGGTAGCCACTGGCGCTTCTGCGCTTCGCTGCCGAAGCTAGCGATGTAGGTTGCCACCAGATCGCAATGGATCATGAAGCCTGGACCGCTGAATCCGGATCTCGCCATTTCCTCGAACACGACGACATCGAACAAATAGTCTGCGCCCGCACCACCATAGCGCTCCGGAACGGTGCAACAAAGGAGGCCTGCGTCACCCGCTTTGCGCCAGAGTGAGCGCGGCACGACGCCGTCGTCCTCCCACTGCTGATGATGCGGCGCAATCTCGGTTTCGATGAAGCGTCGCACCGTCCGCCTGAAGGCTTCGTGCTCCTCGTTGAATAGATCGCGTGTGAACACGTAATATTCCTTGTCTGAACTCGCCAGTCGTACAGATCACCAGTCAACTCAATATCGTCATGGCCGCGAAGGCGGCCACCCATGCAAGCTCGATATGCGTGTTGAAAATAAGCAGCGGTCCGGCTGTGCGAGGCTGAGTTCTTGCGTCGGGCGGGGCATTACCAGTTACCTTGCTTGGGTGGCCGCCTTCGCGGCCATGACGGAACTTTGGTGGTCGCCGAAGACCGCCGACATCAATACGACTTCGGCAGGTCGAGCACTTTTTCGGCGATGAACGACATGATCAGTTGCTCGGTGACTGGCGCGATGCGCGTGATCATCACTTCGCGTAGCAACCGTTCGACGTGATATTCCTTGGCGTAGCCAAACCCGCCGTGGGTCAGCACGGCTTGCTGGCAGGCAGCATATCCGGCGCGCGCGCCGAGGAATTTCGCGGTATTGGCCTCGGCCCCGCACGCTTGATGCTGGTCGTAGAGCCACGCGCCCTTCATCGTCATGGCCCACGCCGCCTCCAAGCCCATCCAGCATTCGGCGAGCGGATGCTGGATGCCCTGGTTCTGTCCGATGGGGCGATCGAAAACCACCCGCTCGCGGGCATACTTGGCAGCGCGCCGCAAAGAATCCTGGCCAATGCCGATGGCTTCGGCGGCGACCAGCACGCGCTCCGGATTCAGGCTGTGCAGGATGTAGGAGAAGCCGCGGCCCGCCTCGCCGATGCGATCGCTTTCCGGGATGAACAGTCCGTCGATGAAGATGGCGTTGGAATCAACGGCCTTGCGGCCCATCTTCGGAATGCGGCGTACTTCGATCTTCGACCGATCGAGGTCGGTATAGAAAATAGTGATGCCGTCGGTCGGGCGCGTGCAATCCGCCAATTTGGTGGTACGCGTCAAAAGCATGATCTTGTTTGCGACTTGCGCGGTCGAGGTCCACACTTTCTGGCCGTGCACCACGTAGCCGCCCGGCACTTTCTCGGCGAACGTCTTGATGGCTGTGGTGTTAAGGCCGGCGTCGGGCTCGGTGAAACCGAAGCAGCACTGATCGGTGCCCTCGACCAGACGTGGCAGCCAGCGCTTTTTTTGATCTGGCGTGCCGACGACGACGATGGGGTGTGGGCCGAACAGATTGATGTGTACCGATGACGCCGCCGCCATGCCACCGCCGTGGCTCGCCACCTCGTGCATCATGATGGCCGCTTCGGCGACGCCGAGACCCGCGCCGCCAAATTCCTGCGGCATGGTGATGCCGAGCCAGCCGGCTTCAGCCATCGCCTGATGAAACTCGCGCGGGAACATGCCGTCGTCGTCGCGCGCATACCAATAGTCGTCGCCGAATTTGCGCACCACGCTGCCGACGCCTTCGCGGATCGAGCGGTGGTCGTCTGTGATCGAAAAGTCCATGACGGGTCTCCGCTCGCGTGGCCGGCATTCAATCGGTTTGCGCTAAAGTCAGCAGCGCTTGCGTCAGATGCGGGCGATCGATCATCTTGCCGTCGATGCTCAAGGTTCCGGCATCGGGATTGGCCGCGAACGTATCGACGATCCGTTGCGCGTGCGCGATGTCCTCAGCGCTTGGCGAATAGGCTGAATTGATGATGGCGGGTTGATCGGGGTGGATGGCGATGCGGCCGCGAAAGCCGCGCCGGCGCGAGATGCGGCATTCCCGGGCAAGCCCTTCGGCGTCGCGAAAATCGGCGTGCAGCGTGTCGAGCGCTGGCACGCCGGCAGCCGTGGCCGCCAACAGGCACAGCGAACCTGCGAGCGCGTAAAGCGGCGAATATGCGCCATCGTCCTCGCGATTGGTGACGGCGCCGATGGCGGCGGACAAATCTTCGGCGCCCCATGTGACGGCGGCGAGGCGCGGCACCGGCCCGGCATAGCTCTGCATCTGCAACATCGCGGCGGCGGTTTCGGTCGCGACAGGCACCACCTTCACAGTTCCAGGCAACAGGCCCGCGCGCGCTTCCAAGGCATCGAGACAATGGCCGAGGTGCACGATATCGGCTGCGGAATTGGCTTTCGGCAACATGATGCCGGCGAGACCAGGCGCGACGACGGCCGCCAGATCGCCCATCGCGAGGCGCGTCGCGAGCGGATTGATGCGAACGTAAATCTGCGCGGAAATCGTGGCAGCGTTGGCCGCGATGAATTCAGAGGCGGTGACGCGGGCTCCGATCTTGCGTGCTTCGGCCACCGAATCCTCAAGATCGAGGATCAACGCGTCGGCGGCGTTGGACATCGCTTTGGCCTGCTTGCGCTCGCTGTCGGCAGGGACGAACAGCATCGACCTGAGCTTCTTGATCTTTGGCGTGGAGACGGTGGTGTTCATGCCGGTTTCCTCAGCATCAGGGCTTGCCGGGTGCAGGTGCAGATTTCTTCGCCGCGCTGGTTGAGGCCCTGATGCACAAACGTGACGACGCCTGCGTTAGGGCGCGATTTGCTCGCGCGGATGTCCATGACCGTGGTGCGCGACCGGATCGTATCGCCGGCAAAGACCGGTCGTGGAAAGCGCGTGTCGGACATGCCGAGATTGGCGACGGTTGTGCCGAGCGTGGTCTCCTGCACCGATAGGCCGATGACGAGGCCGAGGGTGAAAATTGAGTTGACCAGAGGTTTACCGAATTCGGTGGTCTTGCAGTATTCGGCATCGATATGGATCGCGGCCGGGTTCATGGTCGCCATCGAGAAGCCGACATTATCGGCTTCCGTCACAGTGCGACGCAATTCATGCTCAAAGATTTGGCCGACTTTAAACTCTTCGAACCAGCGGCCTGCCATGCGGTGTACCTTTTGCGGTGATATTCGAGGTCGAAAGTCATCGTACGCATGTGTACGACAATTGCAAGGGGATCGCTGCATGCAACGGCGCGACGATCGGTGCCGCGCTGGAATAGTGCAAGTAAGTGCAAGTCTACTCTGTGGCTGCCTGCCGTTGCCGCTGTGGCATGCCCGGCAGGATCAGTTCGTGATCGGCTGATGTGTCGGCCAGCAGCGGTCCTCGTCGGAAGACGCCGCTGGCACGCGCAATACGCTGGCCATCCGAAAACACCATGCCCTGTGAAAAGATCAGGTTGCGCGTTACTTTCAAGATGTCGGCGCGGCCGTGCACCCAGCACCCCAGCGGTGCGGCCGCCATGAAATCCACTTGCAGACTGATGGTCGGCAAGAATTGACGGGGCATGTCGCATTGGTAATGCGCCGCGCTCGACAACACGATATCGGCCAGAGTGGAAAGCATGCCGCCATGGCAGGCATTGCCGGGATTGGTGTGCTGCGCCTCGAC
>JANXYD010000437.1 GCA_025350265.1 Hyphomicrobiaceae bacterium
GCGGCTTTCGACCTGGAACAGCCCGAGACTATCGGCCCGCTGCAGCATGCGATAGACGGAGGGATCCTCGGCCGGCAACGTGGCGAGCGTCAGATCGCGCCCGTAATGCGCACGCAACAGATCGAGGCCTTTCTTCAGGCACGTCAACATGCCCAGCGCCAGCACGTCCACTTTGAGAATACCCAGCGTATCGAGATCGTCCTTGTCCCACTCGATGACGGTGCGGTCCGCCATCGCGGCATTCTGGATCGGCACCAGTTCGTCGAGGCGCCCGCGCGTCATTACGAACCCGCCGACGTGCTGCGACAAGTGACGCGGAAACCCCTGTATTTGGCGTGCAAGTTCGAGCATGGCAGCGACCGTGGGTGCCTCCCTGTCAATGCCGGCACGCGTGGTATCTATTTCCCCGATACCTTCCGCGCCAAAGCCCCAGATCGAGCCCGACAGCGCGTCCAGCGTATCCTCTGAAAAGCCGAACACTTTGCCCGTCTCGCGCATGGCGCTGCGCGAGCGATAACTGATGACGGTGGCGGCAAGCCCCGCCCGCTCGCGGCCGTAGCGTTGATAGATGTACTGGATGACCTCCTCGCGGCGCGCATGCTCGAAGTCGACGTCGATGTCGGGCGGCTCGCGCCGGTCGGCGGAGATGAAGCGCTCGAACAACAAGTCGCTTTTGCCCGGATCGACCTCGGTGATGCCGAGACAGAAGCAGACAGCTGAATTGGCCGCCGACCCGCGTCCTTGGCACAGAATGCCCTTTTCACGCGCGAAGCGGACAATATCGAACACGGTGAGAAAATAGGGCGCATACCCGAGTTGGCCGATCAGCGCGATTTCATGGGCGAGCGACAAGCGGATTTTTTCCGGCACATCTCCGGGATAGCGCTTTTCGGCACCCTGATAGGTGAAATGAACCAGCGCTTCCTGTGGGGTGGAGAAGCCTGCGATGGTTTCTTCCGGATATTCATAGCGCAGCTCATCGAGGGAAAACGTCAGCTTGTCGGAGAGTCGCTGCGTCTGCCTGATCGCATCGGGATAGTGCCCAAACAGTCGCGCCATTTCAGCTGGCGGTTTGAGATGTCGCTCGGCATGCGCACGCAGCAAACGGCCCGCCGTTTCGAGCGTCTCATGTGTACGGATGCACGTCGCCACATCCTGCAGAAGACGCCGCGCAGGGGCATGATAGAGCACATCGTTGACGGCGATCAGGGGCGTATGGGTTTGGCGCGCAACCGCATCAAGACAGCCAAGGCGCATCCGATCTTCGCCATCATAGTGTAGCGTGGCTGCGAGATGAACAGCCCCCGGCCGTGCCGCGCCCATCCGACGTAGCAATGGCGGCAGCGTCGCCGCGAGCGCTGCTGGCTCCAGGCCCGCCTGTGGCATGACGATCAAATGCAGATCATCAGACCATTCCTCCAGATCCGGCAGTGCGAGATGACACTCCCCTTTTGGCGCGCGCCGGTTGCCGAGGGTGAGCAGACGGCACAGACGTCCCCACCCCGCCCGGTTGGCGGGATAGGCCAGGATCTCCGGCATAGCTTGGTCTAGGTTTCCGGCATGCCCGCCATCGCCGAAAATCAGTCTCGCGCCGGGATGATAGCGGGGCACCGCACCCACGCTTTCCGTGAGGTCACGTAACGCACCGTGAGCCCGCACCACCCCCGCCACCGAATTGCGGTCGGCAAGTCCGAAACCAGCCAAGCCGAGTTGGGCCGAAGCCGCCGCCAGTTCCTCCGGATGCGACGCACCGCGCAAAAATGAGAAATTCGATGTCGTCGCGAACTCGGTATAGGGCACTTTCAACATCGGCAGCCTCGAAACAACGAAGGGTCAGGCAAACAGGCCATGCACATACCAGCGTGCCCCACCTCGCCCCTCGGAGCCGCCGTGCCCTGCGTAGAATCCCTCACGGTAGAGCCACAACCGCCGCCCGCTGGCATCCTCGATCCGCCAGTAATCGCGCGTCGCTGACTCCAGGCAGGCCGTCGTCCGATCGACATCGTCGAGGCGCGCGCCAGCAAGATTAGCCGCACGCCACCATTCCCCAGCGATCCGTTCCGGACCTTGCGCTTGGATGATGCGCAGCGGCCGCCGCCGCCACCGCAGATGGATGGGCGGCCCGTCCGGCACCTCGGCCATCACTTCCACCGGCTCGGGTGGATCGAGCAATCGCAGCGGGCGTTGGCGCGGCTCACTGGAAACGGCATTGCGCATCGCCCCACCCCTGCTTCCGACCGCCGGTACCAACCGGCAGGCCTGTTCGGGAATATGCGTATTGACGCTGGCGAGCTTATGGATTTGCGTCTCGCCGAAACGAGCGGCGAGCCGATCGATCAGCGCCGCGGTGGCGTGCGCCAGATGCACCGGGGCCGAGCCCGCGTCGAAGCCCGAAAATTCCGCGGTTTCCTCCGCCTTTGCCACCACGCCGACCGCCGACAACCGGATGAGATCGTAGCCGAAGCCAGGATCGAGCGGATCGTCGAGATGGCCGAGGCGCAACGCCATCAGATCGGCCATGGTTTTGGCGTGGCGGCACGGACTGGCGAGCCTCAGGTCGATGCGCTTGACCAGCCCATCGACCCTGTAGACGGCGAGTTGCAGCGCCGTTGCCCCCTGCCCCCGATCCGCCAGTATTTCACACAATCGATCAGCCAGCAGACGACACGTTCCCTCGACGGCGGACGTCGCCAGTATTGGCTCGGCAAATCCATGCTCGACCATGGCCGGCGACACCGGCTGGCGCGGGCTGATGGCTTCTGTGTCGATGCCGCGCGCCTGGTCGAGCCGCACGATCAACGGCGCACCGAACCTGGCGGCAAGCGCCCCACGCGGACGCCCGATGAGATCGCCGATGCGCTTCAGTCCGACACGGCGAAGGGCTGCGATGGTATCGGGCTGAAGGCGCAAAGCACTGACCGGCAACAGCGACAACACCGCATCGAGACCGGCCTGGCTGATAGTCTCGGCCACCTGCCAGTTTTCCTTCGCGTCGGTGGAGCGCGACGGCGCCGAAGCCGTACGCGTCAGCGCCCAGGCAGCCCCCACTGTCGGTGCGATTGCCGCGATGGCATCGAGGCCTTGGCGCTCCAGCCGGCCCAGCAGATCGGCACGCAGTGCGCTTTCTCCACCCAGCAGATGCGCTGCCCCGGTGATATCCAGCACCAATCCCTGCGGCGGATCGCGGCCCACCATTGGCGTATACCGGTCAGCCCAATCGGCAATGGCTTCGAGCAGCCGCTCGTCGGCCGCCGCATCGTGCGGCACCACACAGACACCCGGCACCATGGCGCGGGCCTGCGCGAGTGCCATGCCAACCATCAGCCCGCATCGTCGTGCCGCATGATCGGCAGCCATGACCCGCTGCGTGCCTTCGGTCTTGGATACCAGCACCAGCGGCCGATCCGCTTCAAGCAGCCTCCTTTCAAGCAACCCTGTAGCGTGCTGGCGGCGTACCCGATCGGTCGACAGCAACGGCATCCACAGGCTGAGATAACGGCGGCGAAAGGGGCGAGACGCAGACATTGGAAGCTCCCGTAACAGTCAAAGGGGGTTGCAGAAGGGCGGACCAGAGACCCGTCGGCCCGAACCGGTTCTTGACGAGCCCGAGATCGACGGCTGGAACCGGCAGCCCCCAGCCATCCGTGACAACCGCAGCCCCGCTGCCGACCTGCCAGCGGGTGGCGACCGGAGCCGGCACCGCGACAGCCGAGGCATGCTGCAGTACACACGGCGTCCCGCTTCGTTCGGCACGCAACGCCAGCCGTTTGCCGAGCGCGAGCATATCGACCGGCAGATTGAGTGGGAGTTCGACGAGCACACCGTCCAGGCCCGGCGTTTCAAGCCCGATTTCGGTAGCGGCCAGGGCGTCGAAGGCCGTCTTGGTACAGATAATGACGAGCTGCTTGTAGTCGATGCCGAAGCGCGCGAGACCCAGCCCATAGGGCAGGCCCGCCTCCAGCCGCGCCCGCCGGTCCTGCACCCACAGAATAGGGCGTGGCAGGCGCGCACCAGCCCTGCTTGCCGCAGCCAATCCAGCAAGATGGGCGAACACCGTGAAGGCGAACCCGGTTGCCGCCGCCTCGTCACCGGGCCTGGCTGGATGCACCGCATGCAGCCGCGACTTGGCCGCCATATTGCCCAACGTCGACAACGTGCGAGAAAAATTGCAATCGAGATCGCTGCAAGCGGTTTCCATCTGCCCTCGCGAAGCAAGAGGTTCCCCGCGCGCTGGCATTGAAGTGAGCATAGGACACAGCCCCGCCTTGCCTCCGCAATGACGCAGAAAGCGATGATAGATGAAGGAGATAAACTTGAGTTCCTATATTGTTCTAGTTTTACTGAAAGTCAAGTGTGCTCATTCGGTTCAAGGGCATCACCGCCTGCGTCAAACGGTTGACCGGCCGGCACCCACGCGGCAATGATTGAAAAATCGAATTCTGGAAAAACCCGCAAACCAGCACCGGCCCTTCATGCAGACATTCCTCATACGCGGGCATCTCTCATCCCCCGGCGCACCGAAACCACACCCAGCCCTTGGCACGTATCTGCTCAACTTCGCGCTGACGCTCGTACTTTGGTGCGCGACACCTACTCCGCTCCATGCGGCCCAAAACGCCGAATTCACGATCAAGGCCAAGCACGCCATCGTCATGGATTCAGAATCCGGCGCGGTTCTCTTTCAATACAATGCGGACGCGCTCATCCCCCCCGCAAGCATGAGCAAGCTGATGACGATCGCCGTCGTCTTCCGCGCCCTCAAGCTCGGCCAGAAAACGCTCGACGACGAATTCAACATGAGCGAACACGCCTGGCGCACCGGCGGCGCACCTTCGCGCACGTCGGCGATGATGGTGCCGCTCAACACCCGCACCAAGATTTCAGAACTGTTGCGTGGCCTGATCGTCGAGTCGGGCAACGATGCTGCCATTGCCCTCGGCGAAGGTCTGGCCGGCAGCGAAATCGCATTTGCCCGCATGATGGAAGCCGAAGCGCGCCGCATCGGCCTCGAGAAATCCACCTTCCGCAACGCCACCGGACTTTATAACGCCGAACACCTGATGACCGTGCGCGAACTGGCACTCCTGGCGCGCTTTCTGATCCGCGAATATCCCCAATATTACCCGATGTTTTCAGAAAAGAATTTCAACTACCGCAATCACAAATTCATCAACCGCAATCCGCTGCTGTTCATGAGCCTCGGCGCGGATGGTTTGAAAACCGGCCATCTCTCGCAGACCGGATATGGCGTCGTCGGCTCCGCCGTGCAGGATGGGCACCGTTTGATCGTCGTGCTTTCCGGCTTGGCGACCGAAAACGAGCGTCGCGACGAAAGCCGCAAGATACTGGAATGGGGCTTCCATGCCTTCGGCGAATTCAAGCTTTACGAGGCCGGGGAAACGATCGGCAAGGCGCGCGTGTGGGGTGGCGACCGGATGAGCGTGCCACTGATCGGCAATGGTGAAGTGACAGTCGTGCTACCGCGCTTTCCCGCCAATCAGAAACTGCGCGCCGAGATTGTCTACAAGGGGCCGCTCAAAGCTCCGGTCGCCAAGGGCGATCAGGTGGCGACGTTGAAAGTCACGTCGTCGAACGACGCAACATCGGAAGTGCCGTTGTTCGCTGGCGAGGATGTGGTCGCCGCCGGGACGATGCGCCGCGGCTTGGATACCATCTACCACTATGCCACCCGCTGGATCCCATAGCTTCACTACCTCGCGCACGCCTGCATCAGCCAAGCACTACCAGTATCGGCAGCGGCGTATATTTGCCTCCACGCCAACCGCCATCTTCCCGGAATTTTGCGCGCCCTGTCGCTGCAAAAAATATCCGGCATCGTGACCTGTCGAGATGGCTCGCAATGGTCATTCCAGTGTTGAGCGTTCAAGGTCCCGGATAACCTCACCGCTGAAGTGGCGCTTCGGTTTCCAGGATGACAAGCACTCGTTGGTTCGGAAAATGACGGTCAAAATTTATGCGCGATGGTTCGTGACCGTATAACATCGCAATTCGAAACGAGCGCTGCACGCGCCGGATATGAGGGGACGACGTGGACACTTTCGATTACGTGATCGTTGGCGCGGGCTCTGCGGGCTGTGTGCTGGCAGCCAAGCTCAGCGAGGACCCGAGCATCTCCGTGTGTGTACTGGAAGCCGGCCCGAGCGACTGGCACCCCTTCATCCACATCCCCGCCGGTTTCATCAAGACGTTCTATAACCGCCGATTGAACTGGGGTTACAGCATGGAGCCCAGCGAATGGACCGGCGGCCGTCGCGTCTACGCGCCGCGTGGCAAAACCCTCGGCGGTTCCAGTTCCATCAACGGTCACATCTATAATCGCGGCCAGCGTCTCGACTACGAGACATGGGCGCAGTTCGGCAATCGCGGCTGGGGCTACGCCGATGTACTGCCCTATTTCCGCGACATGGAAAATCGCATCGGCACCGCCGATGCCACATATCGCGGCCAGGACGGCGCGCTGACGGTCACCGACATCGATTGGAAGCATCCCTTGTGCGAGGCCTTCATCGAGGGCGCCGAGACCCTCGGCATTCCGCGCAACCCCGATTACAACGGCGCGATCCAGGAAGGCATCTCCTACGCCCAGCGCACCATCCAGCATGGCCGGCGGGTCAGTGCCGCCACCGCTTTCCTGCGCCCCGCGATGCAGCGGCCCAACGTCAGCGTGCGCACGCTGGCGCATGTCGTTTCGCTGCAGTTCGACGGCAAACGCGCAACCGGCGTCCGCTATCGCAAAGGTGGCAAGGGTGGCCCCGGCATCGAAGTGTCGGCCCGCCGCGAAGTCATTCTCTGCGGCGGCACCTACAATTCACCGCAGATGCTGCAACTGGCCGGCATCGGCGCGCCCGCCTTGTTGGCGAAACATGGCATCCCCGTGCGCCACGCGCTTGCGGGCGTCGGCGAGAACCTCAAGGATCACTATGCGCCGCGCTTCGTCGCCCGCGTCAAGAACATCGCAACGATCAATCAGTTGGCGCACGGCCTTCCGCTGGCGCGCGAGATCGCCAAGTATTTCACCACTCGCAAAGGCATCCTGTCGCTCAGTCCGACGCTGATCTATTGCTTCTGGCATTCCGAGCCCGGCCTCGCGTCGTCCGACCTGCAGCTCACCTTTACGCCGGCCAGCTACAAGGAGGGCGTACAAGGCCAACTCGAAACCGAACCGGGCATGACTGTCGCCTCATGGCAGCAACGCCCCGATAGCCGTGGTTATGTGCACATCCAATCGGCCGATCCCGTCATGCCGCCGCTGATCCAGCCGAACTATCTGGCTGAGGCAAGCGATCGCCGCGTGCTGCTCGCCGGCATGAAGCTCGCGCGCCGCTTGCTTCAAACCAAGCCGCTCGAGCCCTATTACGATTACGAAGATTTTCCAGGCCCCAACGTCACCACCGACGACGAATTGCTCGGCGCTGCGAAAGAGCGGGGCACCACGACGTTCCATCCGTCCGGCACCTGTCGCATGGGGCCGGCCAGCGACCCGCAATCGGTGGTCGACGATCAGTTGCGCGTGCGCGGCATGCAGGGCCTGCGCGTGGTCGACGCCTCGATCATGCCGACCATGCTGTCGGCCAACCTCAACGCCGCCACCTTGATGATCGCCGCCAAGGCCGCCGACATGATTCGCGGCCTGCCGGCGAAAGAGGCTGTACTGACCTAAATGCCCACCGCACCGGGTGTCCGAGTAGAATCGGAGCAGGAGCACTAGGTAAGGACAGTCCGCTGTCAGGCTTAGACCGTGCGTACCCGTCGATGCAGTGTCACGCTCGGCGGTCGTCGGCTCGTGACCCAGGCTGTGTGAAAACTCGAACGGGCCATGCTAGAATCTACCCACCGAATCGGTGGG
>JANXYD010000474.1 GCA_025350265.1 Hyphomicrobiaceae bacterium
TTATTCCGCCCGATCTGCGCCCGCTGGTGCCGCTTGATGGCGGCCGCTTCGCGACGTCCGATCTCAACGACCTCTACCGCCGCGTCATCAACCGCAACAACCGCTTGAAGCGGCTCATTGAGCTGCGCGCGCCGGACATCATCATCCGCAACGAGAAGTGCATGCTTCAAGAGGCGGTGGATGCGCTGTTCGATAACGGCCGCCGCGGCCGCGTTATCACCGGCGCCAACAAGCGTCCGCTGAAGTCTCTCGCCGACATGCTCAAGGGCAAGCAGGGCCGGTTCCGCCAGAACCTGCTCGGTAAGCGCGTCGACTACTCTGGCCGCTCGGTGATCGTGGTCGGTCCCGAACTCAAGCTGCACCAGTGCGGGTTGCCGAAGAAGATGGCGCTCGAACTTTTCAAGCCGTTCATCTATTCGCGCCTCGACGCCAAGGGGCTGTCCACCACGGTGAAGCAGGCCAAGAAGCTCGTCGAAAAGGAGAAGGGCGAAGTCTGGGATGTGCTGGATGAAGTGATCCGCGAACATCCCGTCATGCTCAACCGCGCGCCGACCTTGCATCGCTTGGGCATCCAGGCGTTCGAGCCGGTGTTGATCGAGGGCAAGGCGATCCAGCTGCATCCGCTGGTTTGCAGCGCCTTCAACGCCGATTTCGACGGCGACCAGATGGCCGTGCACATTCCGCTGTCGCTGGAAGCGCAGTTGGAAGCCCGCGTCTTGATGATGTCGACCAACAACATCCTGCATCCCGCCAGCGGCCAGCCCGTCATTGTGCCGAGCCAGGACATCGTGCTCGGCCTCTATTATCTGTCGATCGAGCGCGACAAGGAGCCGGGCGAAGGCATGGCCTTTGGTTCGATCGCCGAAATGGAGCAGGCGCTCGCTGGTGGTCACGTCAGCTTGCACGCCAAGGTCAAGGGCCGCTTTACCCACATCGACGCGAACGGCAAGGAGGTCACCGAAGTACACGCGACGACGCCGGGTCGCATGTTCCTCGGCCAGAACCTGCCGAAGGTGCCGGGTGTCAAGTTTGCGCTCGTCAATCAGTTGCTGACCAAGAAGAACATCTCCGGCCTGATCGACGCCGTCTATCGCGGCTGCGGCCAGAAGGAGACGGTGATTTTCTGCGACCGCATGATGGCGCTTGGCTTCTACCATGCCTTCAAGGCCGGCATCTCGTTCGGCAAGGACGACATGCTGATCCCCGAAAGCAAGCCCAAGCTCATCGCCGAAACCAACGAATTCGTGCGCGAATTTGAGCAGCAGTACAATGACGGTTTGATCACCCAGCTCGAGAAATACAACAAGGTCGTCGACGCCTGGTCGCGTTGCACCGATCGCATCGCCAAGGACATGATGGATCGTATTTCGACCCCTCAGATCGACAAGGTGACCGGCCGGACCCTGCCGATCAACTCGGTGTACATGATGGCACATTCCGGTGCGCGCGGTTCTGAAAAGCAGATGCGCCAGTTGGGTGCGATGCGCGGCTTGATGACCAAGCCGTCCGGCGAAATCATCGAGACGCCGATCCTGTCGAACTTCAAGGAAGGCCTGTCGGTTCTCGAATACTTCAACTCCACCCACGGAGCCCGCAAGGGTCTTGCGGATACGGCGCTGAAGACGGCGAACTCGGGTTATCTGACGCGTCGTCTCGTCGACGTGGCGCAGGACTGCATCATCAACGAGGCCGATTGCGGCACTGACGCCGGCATCAACGTGCAAGCCGTGGTCGATGCGGGCACTGTCATCGTCAAGCTCGGCGATCGCGTGCTTGGCCGCACGACGCAGGAAGATGTCATCGATCCCGCGACCAAGAAGATCATCATTCCCGTTGGTCATCTGATCGAGGAGAAAGACTCAGCGCTCCTCGAAGCGGCGCAAGTTCAGGAAGTGCGCATTCGCTCGGTGCTGACCTGCGAAGCGACCAACGGCGTTTGCGCCAAATGCTACGGGCGCGATCTCGCTCGCGGCACCCCGGTCAACATGGGTGAGGCCGTCGGCGTCATCGCAGCGCAGTCGATCGGTGAGCCCGGCACGCAGTTGACGATGCGCACCTTCCACATCGGCGGCATCGCCCAACATGTCGACCAGTCATTCATCGAAAGCAACTTCAACGGTGCGATCAAGATCCGCAATCGCTCCATCGCCAAGAACAGCCAGGGGCACATGATTTCCATGGGCCGCACCATGGCGGTCGTGGTGATTGATCAGGCCGGCAAGGAATTGGCGGTGCAGAAGGTCGTCTACGGCGCGCGCATGCACGTTGACGAGGGCGACACCGTCAAGCGCGGCACGCGTTTGGCACAGTGGGATCCATTCACGCGACCCATTCTGTCCGAGACGGACGGTGTGGCCGACGTGGAAGATTTCGTCGAAGGCCTTTCGATGAAGGAAGTCACCGACGAAGTGAAGGGCACCACCAGCCGCATCATCATGGACTGGCGCGCCAGCCCGCGTGGTGCCGACCTCAAGCCGGCGCTGATCGTCAAGGACAGCAAAGCCGGCAAGATCATCAAGGTCGCGCGCGGCGTCGATGCGCGGTATCTGTTGTCGGTCGATGCGGTCCTGTCGGTCGAACCCGGTCAGAAGGTGAAGGCAGGCGACGTGCTCGCCCGTGTGCCATTGGCGTCGGCGAAAACCGGCGACATCACCGGTGGTCTGCCGCGCGTCGCGGAATTGTTCGAAGCCCGTCGTCCCAAGGATCACGCGATCATCGCGGAGATCTCCGGCACCGTCGAATTCGGCAAGGACTACAAGAACAAGCAGCGCATCACCATCAAGCCTGATGATGAAACGCACGCCCCGGTCGAGTATCTCATTCCGCGCGGCAAAGGTCTGGCCGTGCAGCATGGCGACCGCATTGAAAAGGGGGATTTCGTGCTCGACGGGCATCCCGCGCCGCACGATATCTTGGCGATCAAGGGCGTCGAGGAACTGGCGAATTATCTGATCAACGAAATCCAGGACGTTTATCGTCTGCAGGGCGTGACGATCAACGACAAGCATATCGAAGTGATCGTGCGCCAGATGCTGCAGAAGATGGAAGTCGAAGATATCGGCGATACCGACTATCTGAAGGGCGAGCATATCGATCGCCTCGAATTCGCTGAACACAATGCATCCATCGAAAAGAGTGGCAAGCGTCCGGCGACGGGCAAGCCGGTCCTGCTCGGCATCACCAAGGCGTCGTTGCAGACCAAGTCTTTCATTTCGGCGGCATCCTTCCAGGAAACGACGCGCGTCCTCACCGACGCCGCCGTCAATGGCAAGTCCGACATGCTCGAAGGCCTCAAGGAGAACGTGATCGTCGGCCGGCTGATCCCGGCAGGCACAGGCGGCATGCTGCGTCGCCTGCGCAAGATCGCCGCTCACCGCGACGAGTTGATCGCGAAAGAAAAGATGAAGTCGGATGCCGAGCGGGTGCTCAACCCACCAGCGGAAGGCGACGCCAACCCCGTACGTCGCCGGCGTCGTCCGGACATCGCCGACGAAGCGGCAGAATAACGTCGTCGAACATCAAGCAGAGGCCGGCAACTCAGGTTGCCGGCCTCAACTGCGCCACCAAGTCGTTCCGCGATTCGACCAAAATCGGAACGAGCCGAAAGTAATTTGGCTGTGGTGGTGGTCTAACTCGCCTGCGGTGCGTCCGGTCCATCTGGTGTTGGCCTAAATCGATACAAGCTCGCAACACGACACGGCTTCGGTAAGTTCTCGCAGCTTTTTTGAAATGCGGACGTGGTGGAACCGGTAGACACACAGGACTTAAAATCCTGAGGCCGCAAGGCCGTGCGGGTTCGAGTCCCGCCGTCCGCACCAATACTTTCAGGGGTTTACTGCGTTCACAAATGTTCCATTCTGACATTTGCTGGTCCGTCATTCTGACAAACGAGCCGTTTTCGTTCTGAGTTCGCGCCTCTTGAGCATGCCGTGAATGCGCTGAATCTTCGTGCGTGCCTGATAGACGGTGAGCATGTCTCGGGTTTCGTGACCATCGAGTGCCATTGTCTCCTGATCCGTCAGCCCCGCGTCGCCGCACTCCGTTTCCCCTCCTTTCCTAAAGCTCTCGAACTTCAGGTGCTCTAGACCGGCATCGTCGAGCAACTTCCTCGCGAGTTTCTGAAATTTATTAAGCTTGTAAGGCATGTGCTGTCTGCGAAAGCGGTCGAGTGCATCCCGCATGATCATTAAAGTTCCGCGCTTGGGTAGTGCCGAAAGCCGTGCCTCAAGCTCGGGAAACAGCTGCACTCCATCGGGACCGACAAGCGGCATTTCCAACATGTCGTCACCCAGGTTCTTGGTGTGGGGCAGGTGCACCGAAGTGGGTGTGTTCCCCGAGCGGTAGGCCGACCACGCCATGGTGCCAACAATATACTTCTCGCGAACCATCCACTCCCAGGAAATAAGCGCGGCAGTGGCCATACTTGGCTGTCCCTGCTTGTCTGCCTCGCGCATGAAACGACGCAGTTCGCTCGGCGTAGCAGGTTTGCTGCGTCCCATCTTGGGTGCCTTCATCCCGGCGCGCGCAAAGGGGTTGGTCGCTGGAACAAGTTTTGTATGCTTGCGGCCGACGACATTCCAGGCACGTCGAGCGGCCTGAATGGCCTTG
>JANXYD010000063.1 GCA_025350265.1 Hyphomicrobiaceae bacterium
GGGTGGAAGACACTCAGTTTCGGGCCGCCAAAGTAGCCGCCGCCGTGTTTCGTGTCTCAACGACGCCGTTTAAACAACAATCCCCCCGCGGTGTCAACAAGTTTCACGAATTTTTTGCGACGACGCACGTTTTCCGCGGCCGAGGCCTGCAAGTAACTGAAGTAGGACTGGAATTATCTTGAGGCGCGGCCATAACAAGCCCTCTGGACGGCACGCTGCAGCGTTCAAGCGACGGCCAAAAAGACCTGACAACACCGAGTTTGGCACCCGATTCGGCGATAAAATTCACGGCTGACGTGACAGGTTGCCGACGCATTTTTTTTACCGAGAAGGGGACGCCGTGGTTGCCATGTGAGCGCCCAGTTTGTCAGAGATCATCAGGATTACGCGGCGATTCGGGGGGCGCGCTTGGCTAGGTGCCGGTGACGGTAGCCCGGAGTACGATAGAAGGGGATGAGTGGGCATTTCGTGGTGAACCAAAGGCGGCATGCACCTGTCAGCCGGCAACGTCGCGCATCGCGTGCGGCGGTTGGTAAGGCGCGTCATGCCGATGGTCCACTCGCGCGATTGCAGCGCGACGCCGAGGGCGTTTTCACGCAAGACCATGGCGATCGACGGCGCGGCGGGCGGTTTCGGTGGTTCCTCAGCACCTGTTTTGCCGCTGGCATAGGGGCGTTCGCCATCCTGTTCTCACTGCTCGGTGCCAACGACCGCGCCGACCCGCTGGCCGACCTCGGTCTTTCGACCGCCGCCTCGACCGCTTCCACCCTGCCCGCCGCGCCGCAGCCACAAGGCTTGGCTTGGGCATTGCCGAAGAGCGACAAGCTGGTGGCGACGAGCGGGGCGATGAGCACGAAGTTCATCATCTATGACTCGGTGCATCTGCGAAAAGACAACCGGGACTACCTGCAGAAGAAGACGTACGCGCGCATCGTCGCGCGGTTGGCGGCAGCTCCCATCGACAGCGAGACCGACAAGATCCCGCCCTTCAACCCCTACAAGCTGTACGCGACCGGCGAAGAACAAGGCGAGAACGATACTCTGGCAGCGGTCGAGCAGCAGGACGTGGCAATCAGGGTGGTGGAGTTGCTGGGCGGCATCCTGCCCAGCGACGACGGGCAGGATATGAATACGCCGGAGATAACGGAAGTCGTCGCACGAGAAGCGGCGCAAAGCGATGCAATTGCGTTGAAGCCGGCGTTTCAGGCGGACGGTGCGGAAAAGCTTGGCGGTGCGCAATTGCTGGCACGGCGCGCTCAGCGGATTGGGCCGGAACCGATGCCGCCGAATACGACAGCGCTGGTCAAAACGGCAGGCGATGGCGACGACACCGCCGCCGACGATCTGGAAGCGCGCGAAGTGCGCGTGGTGCGCACCGGGCGAGGCGATACGCTGCCGAAGATCCTTTCTAAACTGAATACCGAATCCTGGCAGGTCGACGAGATCATGGACTTGGCCAAAAAGAGCCTCGGCGATGGCCCGTTGGCGGCGGGACAGGAGGTGCGGGTGACGCTGGTGCCATCGGTAACCAAGGCAAACACCAATGAAGTGGCGCGGCTCAGCGTTTTCAGCGACGCGCAGGAACATAAGCTGACAATCATTCGACGCGGCGACGGCGCGTTCGAGGCTTCGACGACGTTCGTCGATGATCGGCTGGGCCGCGCATCGAACGGCCGCGGAGAGGCCCAGTCGGCAGCCAGCCTCTACGCCAGCGTGTACATGTCGGCCCTGTCGCAAGGGCTGACGCCGGACATGGTCGGCAACATCTTGCGCATCCATGCGTCGGAGACTGATTTTCGACGCCGCGTGCATCCATCGGACGGACTGGAGCTGTTTTTTGGGGTCAAGGAGGAAGACAAGGGCACCGAAGGCGCGTTGGGCGAACTGCTGGCGACGGCGCTGTCGGCCGGTGGGGAAACGCAAAAATATTATCGCTTTCGCACCGTCGACGGGGCGATCGACTTCTACGACGAGAATGGCAACAATTCGCGCAAGTTCCTGATGCGCAAGCCGGTGCGGGGCGAGGTGAGACTGGCTGATGGGTTCGGGTGGCGGCGGCATCCGCTCCTCAATATCGTGCGGCGGCACGCCGGCATCGATTGGGCGGGGCCGGTCGGCACCCCCATCATGGCGGCGGGCAGCGGCGTGGTGGAAGAAGCCAGGCGCCATGGCGAATTCGGCAACTATGTGCGCATCCGGCACGCCAACGGGTATTCGACGGCTTACGCGCACATGCAGCGTTTCGCGGTGGCCGAGGGCAACCGGGTCACGCAGGGGCAAGTGATCGGCTACATTGGAACAACCGGACTTTCGACCGGCCCGCATCTGCATTTCGAGGTGCTGATCAACAGCCAGCAGGTCAACCCGATGACGATCCCGGTGCCGAAGGAGCGCCGGCTGGAGGGCAAGGCGTTGCTCGATTTCCAGAAAGAGCGGACGCGGATCGACGAATTGATGCGGCGCAATCCGGTATCGACCAAGGTGATCGAAGCACAGCTGAAATAAGTGACTTTGGGTCAAGACGGCTTCATGCCGACAATTTGCGCCTTTGCCAGCGCGCGGCACTCGACTATCAATCCGCACAGTGCCAACGAAGGCTAGAGAGCATCGCCCATGACCGCCGCTTCGAAGACCACAGGCCCCGTTCCGCAGCCGGGCATTATGGACATCGCCGTCTACGTCCCCGGCGAGAGCCATGTGCCCAGCGGCATGGCGTCGGTCAAATTGTCATCGAACGAGAACCCGTTGGGGCCGAGCCCAAGGGCGATTGCGGCCTATCAGAACGCGGCCGCAAGCCTGGAGCGTTACCCGGACGGTGCAGCCACTGAGCTGCGGCAGGCGATCGGCCGCGTCTACGGTCTGGATGCCAACCGGCTGGTCTGCGGAGCCGGCTCGGATGAACTGATCGGGTTGTTGACACACGCGTATGTCGGCACCGGCGACGAGACGCTGTTCCCCGAGCACGGCTTCCTGATGTACAAAATCGCCACGATGGCTAACGGCGGCACCCCGATTACGGCACCGGAAAAGAATTTGCGCACCGACGTGGACGCCCTGCTGGCGAGGGTTACGGCGAAGACCCGGCTTGTTTATCTCGCCAATCCCAACAATCCGACCGGCACTTATATTCCTTTCGAAGAGGTGCGGCGGCTGCACGCGGGACTGCCGAAATCGACGATCCTGGTGCTGGATGCGGCCTATTGCGAATACGTCAGGCGCAACGACTATGAAGCGGGCATCGAACTGGTGGGTGCGTCCGACAATGTGGTGATGATGCGGACGTTCTCGAAAATCCACGGCTTGGCGGCGCTGCGACTGGGCTGGGCTTATTGCCCGCCTGCGATCGCGGATGTGCTGAACCGTGTGCGCGGACCGTTCAACGTGTCGGCACCGGCGATAGCTGCTGGAATCGCGGCCATCGAAGACCGCGCGCATCAGGAGGCGGCAATCACCCACAATGAAAAGTGGCTGCCGTGGGTGACGGCTGAACTCGAAAAGCTGGATCTCAAAGTGACACCGAGCGTTGGCAATTTCATTCTGATCCACTTTCCAGCGGCGGGAACGAAGACGGCAGCGGCGGCCGACGCTTTCCTGAAGACGCGGGCGATCATCCTGAGGGCCGTCGGTGCATACAAGTTGCCGCACTGCTTGCGCATGACGATCGGCACGGAAGCGGAAAACCGGACTGTCGTTGCGCAGCTGTCGGCGTTCATGATGGAACCGCAGTGATGCCGGCGAAGAAGTTGGGCCAGCCGCTGTTCGGCCGCGTCGCGCTGATCGGTATTGGGCTGATCGGGTCGTCGCTGAGCCATGCCATGCGCCGCGGCGGCTTGGCCGGAACGATCGTCGGGCACGCGCGCACGGCTGCAACACGGAGCAGCTCGGTTCGGCTGGCATTGGTGGACACCGTCTACGAAACACCCGCCGAAGCGGCTGATGCTGCCGATCTGGTGATCTTGTGCGCGCCGGTGGGTGCGTGCGGCGCGCTGGCCGAGGCGATCGGCCCAGTGCTGAAACGGGGCGCGATCTTGACCGACGTCGGCTCGGTCAAGGCGGCCATCGTGCGCGATTGCGGTCCGCATGTGCCGGAGGGCGTGCACTTCATTCCCGGCCACCCGATCGCGGGCACGGAACAGTCCGGGCCGTCAGCAGGATTTGCCACGTTGTTCGACGGGCGCTGGTGCCTGTTGACGCCGGTACCCGGTTCGGATGCGGCGGCGATCGAAAAACTCAAGACATTCTGGGAGGCGTTGGGCTCGAAGGTGGACCTGATGACGCCCGAGCATCATGACATGGTGTTGGCGATAACCAGTCATCTGCCGCATCTGATCGCCTACAACGTCGTCAATACTGCGGCCCACCTCGAGCGCGTCACCGACAGCGAGGTGATCAAGTTTTCCGCCGGCGGTTTTCGAGATTTCACGCGCATCGCCGCGTCCGACCCGACGATGTGGCGCGACGTGTTTCTGAACAACAAGGAGGCTGTGCTGGAAATGCTCGGCCGCTTTACGGAGGATCTGAGCGCGTTGCAGCGCGCCATCCGTTTCGGCGACGGGGAGACGCTGTTCAAGCTCTTTTCGGACGCACGTGAGATACGGCGCGGCGTGCTGCAAGCCGGCCAGGATACCGCCGCGCCGGATTTCGGACGGCATGCGGGAGCGACCGAAAAAGCGTAAAGCGTTACTTTGGATTCCCTTCGTCGCGAGTGTATGTCCGCATGTCAGAAGCCAGCAGACCGGGAACTTTTGCGCCACTTCGCCATGTGCTGTTCCGCAATATGTGGCTGGCGAGCCTGTTTTCGAATCTGGGTCTGTTCATCATGGGCGTCGGCGCCGCGTGGGTCATGACGCAGATGACCACGTCGGCCACCATGATCGCGCTCGTCCAGACGGCGCTGATGTTGCCTGTGGCCCTGTTTTCGGTGGCGTCAGGCGCGCTCGCCGACATGTTCGACCGGCGCAAACTGGCAATGATCGCACTTGCGATCTCGCTTTCGGGCGCGGCTGCGCTGACGATCGCCGACTATTTCGGCCACATCACATCGTGGATTCTGCTGCTGATGTGTTTCATCGTCGGCTCGGGAACAGCGCTGCTGTGGCCGGCTTGGGGCGCGTCCGTCAACGAGCAGGTGCCGCGCGACGTGTTGCCCTCGGCCGTCGCCCTCAATGGCATCAGTTACAACGTGGCGCGCAGTTTCGGTCCGGCCATCGGCGGCGTGATCGTGGCGGTGGCTGGCGGCGTCACGGCATTCGCCACCGCAACCGCCTTTTTCTTGCCGTTGCTTGTCGTTCTCTATTTCTGGGACCGCAAAGCCGAGCCATCGCGACTGCCACCGGAGACGCTCGGCCGCGCGATGATTTCGGGATACCGCTATGTCATGAATTCGCCGCCGATCCGCGCGGTCGTCGCGCGCACGTTGATGACGGGCTTGGCGGGTGGCTCGGTCGCTGCGTTGTTGCCGCTGGTGGCGCGTGATCTGCTGCACGGCGGGGCACAGCTTTTTGGCCTGTTGTTAGGTTCGTTCGGCATCGGGTCTATCGTGGGTGCGCTCAACGTCGGGCGGCTGCGGGCGGAGTTCAGCGGGCAGGCATGCGTGCGCATCTGCGCGCTTGTGATGGGCTTTGGCGTCGTCGTGGTCGCGCTCAGCCGCTATTCTATTTTGACGGGGCTGGCATTGCTCATCTTTGGCGCGGCATGGACGGCCTGCATGATGGTGTTGAATGTCAGCGTGCAATTGTCGGCACCGCGTTGGGTGGCGGCGCGCGCACTGGCCAGCTATCAGGCCGCCGTGGCCGCTGGTGTCGCGTTCGGCGGCTGGGGATGGGGGGCTTTGGCAAACGCACAGGGTGTGGAACAAGCCCTTCTCGTCTCCGCAGCGACCATGGTCATCTCACCCGTTTTGGGCCGCTGGATCAGAGTGCCCTCGGTCGAAGGGCTTGTCGATGGATCGGCCGATGCGCTCGCCGACCCTGAACTGAGCCTCGCCTTGACCGCGCGCAGCGGACCGATCGTGATCGAAATCGAATATCGCGTGGAAGCTCATAAAGCGCGTTTATTCTATGCCGTGATGCAGCAGGTGCGGTCGAGCCGCATGCGCAACGGCGCCTATGGCTGGAGCATCGCGCGCGACATCGCCGACCCCGAGCTTTGGACCGAGCGGTATCACTGTCCCACCTGGCATGACTATCTCAGACAGCGGAACCGCCCGACGCCGGTCGAGCGCGAGTTGCATACACGCGCAATCGAGTTCCACAAAGGGCCAGAACCCGTCCGTATTCGGCGCATGCTGGAACGGCCGATCGGTTCCGTACGCTGGAAGGAAGCGACTCCCGACCCCGGCGCAGGCGTCACTGGACCCATGGCAACACAGGTCGGTGGGCCATAAGTCTCAGCCCTCGGGCGGGCTGCGGTTACAAGTCATGCCCAACAGCGATTCCCGCCCTGAATTTGCCTGCTGAGGCCGGTCAAAGGTCCACCCGCGGCTCCACAGCCAAATCGAAATCCGCCCGTCAGGGATCGATTCCGTGGCGGGAAATCGCGGGTGGTCTGGGTTAACCAAAGTGCAGCGGCCAGCGGCGGGAACAAGCCCGTATCAATGCGATATCAATGGCGATGTGCTATAGCTGCGTCACAACAATTTTGCGGAACCCTGCCGTGGCCGAACATCCATCCAAGCGCATCGTGCTGATCATCGGCGGCGGCATCGCGGCCTATAAGTGCCTGGAGCTGATCCGGCGGCTCAGGGACCGCAAAATCGAGGTGCGTTGCGTGTTGACGCAGTCCGCCCAGCAGTTCGTGACGCCGCTGTCGATCGGCGCGCTATCGAATGCGCCGGTGTTTACCGACCTGTTCGACCTCGATGCCGAGCGCGAAATCGGCCATATCAGGCTGTCGCGCGATACCGATTTGATCGTCGTCGCACCCGCCACCGCCGATCTGATGGCAAAAATGGCCGGCGGCCACGTCGATGATCTGGCGACAGCCGTATTGATGGCCACCGACAAGCCGGTGCTAATTGCCCCTGCCATGAACCCCCATATGTGGGCACATGCAGCCACCCGTCGCAACACCGTGTTGCTGCAGTCAGACGGGATCGCGTTCATCGGTCCCAATTCCGGCGAGATGGCGGAGCGCGGCGAGGCGGGCGTCGGGCGCATGGCGGAGCCCAGCGAAATTCTGGCTGTTATTGAAGCCTTACTGATGCCGGACGTGCGCCCGCTTTCGGGACGGCGCGTCCTGATAACGGCGGGTCCGACGCACGAGCCGATCGATCCGGTGCGCTACATCGCCAATCGGTCATCGGGCAAACAGGGTTTTGCACTGGCGGCGGCGGCGGCGGCAATGGGGGCCGACGTGACGCTGGTGTCGGGTCCGGTCGCGCTGGCAGCGCCCAGCGGCGTGCGCATGATCCAGGTCGAGACGGCAGCCCAAATGCTGGCCGCAACTCAGGCCGCGCTACCGGCCGATCTGGCAATTTTTGCAGCGGCGGTCGCGGACTGGCGTGTCGTCCAGGCGGCCGACGAAAAAATCAAAAAAGGCGCGAAATCGGGCCTGCCCAAGCTTGAGTTGACCGAGAACCCGGACATTCTAAAGACCATCGCCCAGTTGCCAACTGGCGCTCGCCCGGCGCTGGTAATCGGGTTTGCCGCCGAGACCGAAAACGTCGTCGAGCACGCGCTGAAAAAGCGTAAGTCGAAGGGCTGCGACTGGATCGTTGCCAACGACGTCTCGCCGGCCACCGGCATCATGGGCGGCAATCGCAACACAGTGCATATCATTACCGCTGCCGGCGTCGAGGATTGGCCCGAGATGGATAAAGGCAAAGTCGCCGAGCGTCTGATCGCCAGCGCCGCAGCTCATCTCGCTGCAACGACGGGTCGTGCGTGATCAGTCCTTGGGTAGGATGGTGGTCAGCGCCAGGGCATGCAGTACGCCGCCCATGCGGCCTTCCAGCGCCTCATAAACCATCTTGTGCTGAGCAACCCGCGTCTTGCCGCGAAACGCTTCGGTCGCAACCGTTGCCGCATAATGATCCCCGTCGCCGGCCAAATCGCGGATTTCGACCTGCGCATCGGGAAATTTCGCCTTGATCAGCGCTTCGATGTCGGTGGGGTCCATGGGCATGGCGGAACTCGCTGTAACGACGGCTGACGGGCTGGTCACTATAGCGGCAAACAGCGGCAACAACCAGCAGACCCGATAGAGTGCTTCCGGATAAAGCATGCCCCGGACGCGATCCGGGGTGTGAAGCGGCTTTCCGTTGAGAAGCACGACAAGACAAAGAGCAACGGTCGTTCCGCAATTCAACAAAAACCGACAGGGTTCACCTTTTCGTCGCCAATGCGTGATCGACCTCTGTGCGTGTCGGCACCGATGCGGCCGCTCCGTGCCGCGTGACGCTGATAGCGGCGGCGGCATTCGCTGTGCGTGCCGCTTGGACCACATCGGTGCCGCGCAATAGTTCTGCGACGAACGCGCCGACGAAACAATCGCCCGCACCGGTGGTATCGACGGCCGCGACGCCGCGCCCGGGGATCCGCGTTTCCGGCACGTCGCGGCCCGCCAGACAGACGCCGTCAGCACCCAACGTAACCACGACAAGCTGCGGTCCGAGGTCGAGCAACAGGCCAATCGGCTCGCTGTGGGCCAATGCGGTGTCGGAGCCATCGCGCATCGAACGCCCCGCCAAGGCTGAGGCTTCGAGCTGATTGACGACGAGAATATCGGTCGCGTTGAGAATGTCGAGGCCCAGCGGGCGAAACGGTGCGGCGTTCAAAACCGTGCGCGCGCCTGCGCTTTTGGCCTGACGGAACGCCGCCAACACCACAGGCAACGGGATCTCAAGCTGACAGACCACGATGTCGCGCGCGGCTGCGTGAAAAGACAATGGCAGCGTGTCCCACATCTGGTTCGCCCCCGACAGCACGGTGATCGCGTTCTGACCGCTGGCGTCGACGGTGATCAGACCAAGGCCCGTGGTCGCCCCTGCGACGGTCGCGACCGCATCCACGTCGACACCTTCGCCCGCCATGAACGCTCGCATCTCCGCGCCAAATACGTCATCTCCGACGCGGCCTACGAAGCTGACAGCCCCGCCCATTCGCGCGATAGCCACGGCTTGGTTCGCACCCTTGCCGCCGGCGAACAGACTGCCGCGCGCGGTCAATACGGTTTCGCCGGGGCTGGGGTGATGCTCGACGTAGGCGACGATATCGCGGTTGATACTGCCGACGACGATTGCTGTTCCGACTGCCTGCTGCATGACCACCCGCCGTCTTGGATCCGGTCGGCAGTGTATCATGCCCACCCGACACCGAAACGACCGCGGCGAAGATCGCCCGCTCAGTTGGGACGGCGCGTTTGCCGCAAGCCGATGCAGGTCGCGACTTAATGATATTCGAGGATTCGCTTGGTCGACGTTTTCTTTACAACAGCGCGCAACTTTACCTCGGCGGCATACTCATCGTCTGCGAATCCGGAAGGCGACCCTTCGAGCGCATAAAACCGCCACGCGTAACGCGGGCCCGACTCGGTCGCGGTATTTTTGGCGATGCATTTGGTGATGGAGCCAATGGCGATATGCGGTTCTGACTCGTGATAAAAATTCACGACGCCGGTGAACGGACAAGGTTTACTCAACAACACGGATGGCCTCCTAGATTGAAGTCTAGTTTGACTATCCCCCAATATGAACTTGCATTTTTTATCGTTAACCAGATCTACCATCGAATTGTGACAGATACTAGACTTTAGTCGGCGACAGCGATCACTTTAGCAAATCTGGGTTCGCAGCTGCGAACACACCGGTCATCGGTTGGTCAGTTTCAGTTCGATGCGTCGGTTGCGGCGCAATATCTCTTCCGTGGCGCCATCCTCGAGCGGCTGGAATTCGCCGTAGCCGGTGGCCACGAGACGCCGCGCCGACACGCCGCGACTGATCAGATACTTGACCACGGACGTGGCGCGCGCACTCGACAACTCCCAATTGGACGGAAATTGCGGACTGTTGATCGGACGCTGGTCGGTATGCCCGTCCACTTGCAGCGACCAGTCTATCTCTTTGGGGATTTGCTTTTCGAGTTCCACGATCGCCGCTGCCAGTTGGTCGATCGCTGCCAGCCCTTCCACTGTCATGAGGGCCTGCCCCGACGGGAACAAGACTTCGGATTGGAAGACGAAGCGATCGCCGACGACTCGGATATCCTTGCGGTCGCGCAGCAACTCACGCAACCGGCCAAAGAAGTCGGAGCGATAGCGCTGCAATTCCTGCACCTGCTTGGCAAGCACCACATTCAACCGCGCGCCGAGATCGGTGATGCGGGTCTGGCTGTCTTTGTCTTTCGCTTCAGCGGCCGATAAAGCTTCCTGGATGGCTGCCATCTGCCGGCGCAACGCCGCCAATTGCTGGTTGAGCGCATCGACTTTGGCCAAGGCTTCATTGGAAATCGATTTCTGATCGTCGATCGCCTTGGCCGACAGCGTGGCGCGCGCCTGCGCTTCCTTGGATTTTTCGTCCTCGCCGCCGATCAGACCGTTCAGTCGCGAATTCTCCAGCCGCAAACTGGACAACGAGGCCTGCAGGGCGACCAGTTCGTCAGTGCCATTCCTCGCTTTCGACTTTTCGAGCGAGAGCAGGCTGGTCAGTTCCGAGATCTGGCGGGTCAAACGGCGCAGGGCATTGTCTTTGCCATTGGCTTCCTGGCTGACGAAATACTGCGCCAGCATGAAGATCGATAGCAACAGCATCAGCACCATCAGCAGCGTCGACAGCACGTCGACATAAGCCGGCCAAAACTCGCCGTAGCTCTCGCGCCGTCGCCCGCGTCCGCTCGCCATTCAATGTCTCCAGCCAGCTCGGTTCGTTTTGCGGGCGCACTCTGCAAGCCGCACCTTCAGCGCGGCCCACGATTGATCGTCTGCGCCAGGTCTTTCAGCACGGACGCCACTTCGGATTGCTGGGCTGACTGCTCGTCGACCCATTCGCGGACGACCTTCTGCTCGGCCCGCATCTGGCGCACCAGTTGATCGACGCCGACGGCCAGGTTCTTGACCGTTTCTTCGCCCGGTCCCGCGCCGCCAACCGCCACGCCGCCGCCGCTCTGGGCGAGACGGGCGGACAATTCGGACACCACCTGCTGCATCTCATAGAGCGCGATTGTCAACTGGCGGCTGGCTGCGTCCGATCCGGCACCACCACCCGCCGGACCGAGTTCGGTTATGCCGGACAGCCACTCTTCGAGTTCGTTGTAAAACCGCATGCTGGCATGACTGGCCTGCAATTCGAGAAACCCGAGGATCAGCGATCCGGACAAGCCGAGCAAGGACGCGGAAAACGCCGTCCCCATGCCCTTCAAGGGGGCCGCCAGACCGTCCTTCAATTCCTGGAATACGATGTTGCTGTCGGCGCTCTTGGTATCCAGAGCACCGATGGTGTTACCCACCTGGCTGATCGTATCGAGCAGCCCCCAGAACGTGCCCAGCAGCCCCAGGAACACCAGCAGGCCGACGAGATAGCGGCCGGTATCGCGCGCCTCGTCCAGACGCGAGCCGATGCTGTCCATCAACGAACGCATCGAGGTCGTCGACAACGACAGCGTGCCGGTGCGGTCGCGCAGCATTGTCGCCATCGGCGCCAGCAGCACCGGTTTGTGGCTGATGATGAGGCCTGGATCAGCGACGCGATAGGCGTTGACCCAGCGGACTTCCGGATAGAGGCGCATGACCTGGCGGAAG
>JANXYD010000075.1 GCA_025350265.1 Hyphomicrobiaceae bacterium
GCGTGGCCGGCGGCCGCGACCACCGACGAAATGGAATCCTGCCGCGCAAGGCGGCGCAATTGAAAGCCGATACCGGCCATGGATCAGGCTCCTCGACTAGGTCGCCAGGCGCGCGACCACATGCTGCCGCCGGCGGATACGGCAACGGGGGCCTCGCGCAAGGGGCGTGACGGTTGATTGCGCAGATCGCGATAGAGATCGGTGTAAGCCTTTGCGGCACGTTCCGACGTATAGCTGGCGCGGACGCGCGTGCGCAGGGTATCGCCATAGCTGCGACGCAGTTCGTGGTCACGCAAAAGTCGCTCGACCGCATCGGCGGTGGCATTCGGCGACACCACCGGCGTTATGAAGCCACCCGGCCCGAGGGGTGGGTGCTCGTCGCTGCGGCCATCGATAATTTCGCGGCACGAACCGACGTTGGTCGCGACGAACGGGATGCCGGCAGCACCCGCTTCGAGAATGGTGAGGGGCTGGCTTTCGCTGAGGCTGGTCAGCACCACAACGTGGATCCTTTCGAGATAATCGACGATGTTGACCGAGCCCGTGAACTCGATGCAGCCCTCCAATCCGAGCGCCGCCACCAGTTGCCGGCATTCGTCCGTATAACCGGGATCTTCGTCCAGCGGACCGAGAATGTAGGCGCGGAGATCCGGCATACGTTCGAGCAGTATCTTGGCCGCGGTGATATAGGCCTTCACATCCTTGATCGGCACGACACGGCCGATCAGCGCCATGGTCGGGCGATCACCCGCGGGGGCCGCCGTCAAATGCGCAAAGCGTTCGACGTCGATGCCGTTGGCGATAACCCGGCATTTGCTGCTATCGGCACCAAGCAGCTTCTGCACTTTCTGATTGTCTTCATACAGCGTGATGACCTGATCGCAGGCTTCATAGCAGGTGCGCGCGTAGGCTTCGAACGCGTGGATCCACATGTCACGCAGATCGAGGCGCGGGTCGTCGAGGGTGTGGCCCTTGTCAAGCGTATCGGCGACCCACTCAGCCATCAGCAATTCGATGCGGCGTTCGTTGGTGTAGATGCCATGTTCGGTGAGGATCGCCGGGCGGCCGCTGCTGGCGGCGGCGCGAGCCGCGAGCAATCCGGCGTATCCGGTCGAGATGGTGTGATAGACGCGGGCGGCCGGCAGCGGGAATTCAAGCGTGGCGAAGAGGCCACCCAACAGTGCCCGCCAGGCCCAGAAATAATGCAGGAACGAGCCGTAGGGCATGCGGCCCTGATACATGCCTTGCACCAACTCCCAGGCCACCGGCGAATTGAAAATGTGCGCGAGCGGCATGTCGCGCTCGGTCTCGGCAATGGCCGCGGTGAGCGTGCGCAAGGCGTCGCTGCCCCCCTTGGTCATGAACACCTGCAAGGCATCGGACAGTGCGCTGAGGCCGCGCGGCAGACGTGCGGACTGCATGGGAGGCGCGCCGAAGGTCTGCAGATAGAGCGGATGAAAGGCCACCGCATTGGCGGGCATGGCGTAGCGCGGCGGATGTTCGCTGGGAGCGGGCCACAGCGATACGATGGAGAAGCTGGTCGCCGGCTGCGAACGGATCAACCAATCGATCCAGCTCGACACGCCGCCGGGCACGAACGGATAGCAGCCCTCGACGATGATGCAGACGTCCGCCGGCCGCGCGGCGGTTCTGGTCCACGTACTCGCACGGTCGCTCATCGCAGCACCGGGTGCGATCGGCGAACCGTGCACGGCACAAGGTGGCCACGCAGCGTGGCGCCGGCGATGCGCGAGATCACCAGTCGGCGACGATAACGTCCGTGCAACGGACGCCGCGCCGATGCGCGCCAGGCGCGGAAATCATCGAAGCGGCCGTGGCTGAGGAGGTAGGCTGCGTAGGTGTCATCGAGCCGGTCGCTGCGCGGATCGGATGTGACGGCCAGCCCCGCGGCGCTGTTTCGCCGGCGCGCATCGAGGCGCGCATAAACGCGCGCGAGCAGGCCGGAACGGACACTAGTGGCGGTGGTTTGTTCGAGTGCCTCGAGCAGGCCCGACTGCAGCGCTGCCGAGAGTTGCACTGCCACGTCCACAGCGTTTGACGACGACAGGGTGGGATCGGCGGCGCGGTCGGCCAACGCAGGGATCTCGGCATTCAATTGGCCGCGAATACGCGCGGCAACGGCTGCGGCCTGCACGCGAATGACCGGTTCCGGACTATCCAGCGCCAGCTTCAGGGCGGACAGATAGCCGGTGTGGAAACTGCGCGCGATCATTCCGAGGGCCACCTGTTGTTCGGCGATGGGGCCGTGCTCGAACAAGGCGATGAAGGGTTGCGGCAAGGGTGCCGCCAAGTTGGCCGAGCGCCCGATGGCGACGCGATCCGAGAGGGTGGTCAACCCATCCTGTTCGGTCGACAAGGCGATGCGGTCATACCAGGCAGACAACAATGCCTCGCTGGCGACACTGCGGCGCGCGAGCCAGGGCAACACCAATGCGCCGGCCGCGCCAAACGGTCCGGTTGCCAGCGTGCCGATGACCGCCAGCAATGCGACGCCGCCATCCGAACCCGAACGCAAGCGACGGAGGAATAGAAAAGTCATGCCGACGATCACGGCGGCG